>PLEA01000247.1 GCA_003136335.1 Acidobacteriaceae bacterium
TTCCAGAAGTGAACCCAGCGAAAGCAAAACCCGCATCCACGATCGTAAAGTATCCACCCCTCGTGAGGGAGGGCGGTTTCCGATTTGTCGTCTACGAAGTTCATTGGATTCTATTCCCCTTGAAGACAGTGACGGGTGAACCCTCTGCCACGAATGCAGAGTTAGGGTGTCTCTGAAGAATTGCTCCGAGTTCGCTCCCATAAAGAGAGTTGGCGTCCCCTTCGAATCCAGCGATCGTCGTCGCCCACACCTGCCATGGGACATGCGAGACATGGTATTCGAGACAACCACCCGATCGTTGAGCCGAGTAACCCCAGTAGTGTTCGGTGATGAATTGTTCCAAACTCCCGTCTGCGGGGCGTGCTGGAAGGCCGGTGGTCTGAGCAGAGAGCTTGCACCATTTGCCGTCAACTTGCCACTGATACTCGACTGTCTTTCCGAAATCGCTTGGCTCAATCTTGTGTCTCATCGGGAGGCAGCGATAGTTCTCGCCGTATAGTACGCGCGCGGTTGTCGCAATTGCGCGTCTAGGCACGACCTCGGCAATGAACACAACCCCTCTTCTCTCTTCGTTGCCCTCCTTCCGGCGAACGTAGAAGCGTAAGTTTACCTCGTCGAAATCGGTATGAAAGGGAACCGGCAAGCGCCCACGCAGCTTGGTATGGCAGAACCGAAAACCCACCAGGCTGACATATGCTTTTCCCTGGAATGAATCCAGTTCCGTGCCATGCGGAACGTACCAATTTAGTAGATTAGGGTCGACAAAATAGTTCAACATCACGAGATCTTGCCACTCAGCAGAAAGGAAAACTTGTCTTGACTGAGACATGTCCTCGTCGACGCTCCGCTCGAACTGGGCCCTAGTCATCCGCGCTGGCGGGTACTTCGGAGTTCGCGGGCGAGAGCGCCCGCTCCACATTCAGCTCTTGGTCTTTGTACTGCAGCTGGTAGAGCTTGAAGTAGATGCCGCGCTGAGCCAGCAGTTCCTGGTGCGTGCCCATTTCCCGGACCTGGCCCTTGTGCATGACAATGATCTTGTCGGCGCGCTGCACCGTCGAGAGGCGGTGGGCGATGATCAGCGAGGTGCGGCCGGACATCAGCACACGCAGCGCGTCGCGGATCAGGATTTCGGTTTCCGTATCCACGCTCGAGGTGGCTTCGTCGAGGATCAGAATCCTCGGCTCATGGGCCAGAGCGCGCGCGAAGGAGATGAGTTGCTTCTGGCCGGTCGAAAGCGTTGAGCCGCGCTCGCGGACTTCTTCGTTGAAGCCGTTGGGCAGGGCGCGGACGAAATCGCCGAGGTTCACGTCTTCGGCGGCCTTGGCGACGTGCTCGTCCTGAATGCGGTCGGTACCCAGGCGGATGTTGCCGCCGATCGTTCCGGTGAACAGGAACGGGTCTTGCAGCACGACGCCGAAACGGCTGCGCAGGTCGGCGAGGTCCATTTCTTTTACGTCGACGCCGTCGATGCGGACGGCGCCTCTCTGCACATCGTAGAAGCGCAGCAGCAGGGATATGAGCGTGGTCTTGCCGGCGCCGGTGTGGCCGACTACTGCGACGGTTTCTCCGGGCTCGATGGCGAAGGTGACATCGCGGAGGACCCAGTCGGGCGCGGGGTCGACGGTGGGGGCATTTCCCGACAAAGAGCCAGCCGAGCTTTGCTCGGCTTGGACGGGTCTGAGACCCGTCCCCACACGAGCACCGCTGGGTTCGGAGCTTTTACTTTCATCCGGCATGTCCCGATATGCGAACCAGACGTGGTCGAACTCGATGCGGCCTCGGCCTTCAGGGGTCCTCGTGACGGCGGGTGACACAATGTCGACCGGCGTATCCAGCAATTTGAAAATTCGTTCGCTGGCGGCCATTGCGGACTGGAGAATGTTGTACTTCTCGCTGAAGTCCATGATGGGGCGGAAGAAGCGCATCGCGTACTGCGTGAAGGCGATCAGCACGCCCAAAGAAGCCGCGGTCGCTACCAGGTGAAATGACACGAGCGACTGGCGGTGGAACTCGACGGAAACGCTGCTGGCGACCAGGCCGCGCATCACATCCTGCCCGCCGAACCAGATCACGCTGGCAATCGCGATCGCGGAAAAGAAGTCGACGACCGGGTAGTAGACGGCATAGGCCAGGATCGCGTCTTTGAACGCGTCCATGTGGCTGCGGTTGATTTCCGAAAAGCGCTGGTAGGCCTTGCGCTCGCGGTTGAAAAGCTGCAGCACGACCATGCCGCTGACGTGCTCCTGCAGATAAGAGTTGATGCGGGCGATGGCGGTGCGAATACGCCGGTAAGAATCGCGCACCTTGTCGCGGAAAATCTTCGTCGCCACCACGATGAACGGGAGAACCGCGAACGTGATCAGCGCCAGCTTCCAGTTCATGCACAGCATGATGCCCAGAATTCCTACCAGCACGAAGAAGTCTTCAAAGATCGAAACCACGCCGGAGGTGAACATTTCGTTCAAGGCGTCCACGTCGGTGGTGACGCGCGTGACCAGGCGGCCGACCGGATTCTTGTCGTAGAAGGCGACGTGCATGCGCTGCAGATGGCGGAAAATCTGGCTGCGCAGGTCGAACATCACTTTCTGCCCGGTCCATTGCATGAAGTAGGTTTGCAGGAACTCGAACACGAAAGTAAGGATGAGCAGGCTGAAGTAAATTGTGGAAATTTGTGCGATCCCGTGCAGCGGTCGCGGGCTGAGCCAACTCCACAAGCCCGAGGTCGCTCCCTTGACCGGAGCCAGATAGCGGTCCACGGCCACTTTCACCAGGTAGGGTCCCAGCACGTCGCAGAAAGACTTGAGGATGATCGAGACAATAGCAATCGTCACGTGCCAGCGGTAGGGGCGCAGGTAGGTGAGCAGCCGCCGCATCAGGCGGCTGTCATATGCTTTTCCTAGTATTTCTTCTTCCTGAGCCATTGTTTCTCGGACAAAGCTTCTCGGACGCGCGGGCGTGCGCTCAGAACAGGTTAACCTAAATAGATGGCTGAGGAGGCGGGTTGGAAGCAAAAGGTTTGAGGGGTGGGATAATCGGGACAGTGGCCCTGGGCATCTACATCTCGGTTCCGTTCTGCCGGACGAAGTGCAGCTACTGCAACTTCGCGTCTGATGTGTTTTCGCGAGTGGTTTTTGAACGCTATGTCGATCGCGTGTGCGCGGACGTGGCCCATGCAACGCAAACTGCACAGGAGATGGGCGGACTGATTGAACGGGAGGTGGACTCGATCTATCTCGGCGGGGGAACGCCCACGGTGCTCGATCCCGGACAGTTACAACGAGTGTTTGATGCTGTCGGAGCGCAATTTGAGGTGCGGACCAACGCGGAGGTCACCGTCGAATGTGCGCCCGGGACCCTTGCGCCAGCCGTGATTGAAGGACTGCAACGCTGCGGCGTGAATCGCGTCAGCCTGGGCGTGCAGTCGTTCGTTGACGTCGAGGCGGCGGCGGTCGGGCGGTTGCACAAGCGCTCCACCGTTCTGGAAGATATAGGCCAGTTGCGCGCCGTGGGAATTACAAACATCAATATAGATCTGATCGCGGGACTTCCGCACCAGACCGCAGAAACCTGGCAGGAGTCGCTGGAAGAGACGGTCGCGACCGGGGCTTCGCACATCAGCGTCTACATGCTCGAGGTGGACGAAGACTCCCGCCTGGGCCGCGAGGTGATTGCCGGGGGAACGCGGTATCACGCGCATTTCGTCCCGGACGAAGAAACCACTGCGGATTTCTATCTTGCGGCCTGCGATCAATTGGAAGCGGCAGGCATCGCGCAGTACGAAATTTCCAATTTCGCGTCACCGGGCTTGGAATCGCGGCACAATCTCAAGTACTGGACGCGGCAGCCGTATCTCGGCTTCGGCGTGGACGCGCACTCGATGCTCGTCTCAGCGTCGCCGGGAGCTGCGGCGGTGCGCTTTGCCACCGCGAATGTGCTGGAAAAATATGTTGCCGGATCGCCCCTGCAAAGGACGACGGTCTCGCCTGCAGCCGCGTTGGAGGAGAGCTTCTTTCTCGGATTGCGTCTGAACCGGGGTGTGGACATGCGAGAGATTGCCGTAACTTTCGGCCAGCAAGCCCGCGAAAATGTGCGGCCCGCGATCGCGGGATTGGTCGCGGACGAACTTATGGAGCAACACGGCGATTTCATTCGGCTCACAGCGCGCGGAAGATTGCTCTCCAACGAAGCTTTCCAGGCGTTTCTCGCGCCTGCGCACGTTTCAGCCAAGATCTGAAAACGTCGTATAATCTGCAGCGAAACTCGTGAAGGCGGAGGTGCCGCATGGGCCTTTATTCGCACTATGATGGCAGACATAACCATCCGGTGAACCGCGCTCTGCACATGATTGCCATTCCGGTAGGTTTTTCCTCCTTAATTGTCGTGTGGTTTCCACTGGATCATTGCGTCGCTGCTGATTCCGCCGGCTGTCGCGCTGGCTTGGATTGGCCATTTCATCGAAGGCAAAAAACCCGCCTCTCTTACCAATCCTACTCATGTCTTCGTCGCTCCGGTCTGGATGGCGCGCAAGATCTTCGGCGCGGGCAAACGAGCGTCGTAGGAGCAATTTTCCAAACCATCCGGTCGGTTGGGCGGCTCACGGGAACAAGCGAAATCCCCAGTATCGATGCGGCTCGTCGCGCCCCCCCGGTTCTTTTACCGAGGTAACTTCTTCGCTGCTCCCGCGCTATGTTCTAATCAAAATTCGGCGCGGTCGAAGCGCTTCTTGTGCGGGACCGCTCTGGTCGCGGTGCCCGAGTGTTCCGGAGGAACCTTGGATTTCCAACTGAACGAAGAGCAGTTGCATTTGAAAAAAAGTGTCCGCGAGTTTGGCGAACGCGAGATCAAGCCTAATGTCATGAAGTGGGACGAGGCCGGCGAGTTCCCGCTTGCCACCATCAAAGAACTGGGCAAGCTTGGAATGTTGGGGATGATTTTCCCGCCCGAGTACGGCGGGGCCGGCATGGGCTATGTGGAGTACGTGACCGCGATCGAGGAACTCTCGCGTGTCGATGGGTCGGTGGGGATCATCGTGGCGGCGCACACCTCGCTGTGCTCAAACCATATCTTCCTTGCTGGCAACGAGGCGCAGAAAAAGAAATACGTCAGCAAGCTGGCGACTGGCGAATTCATCGGTGCCTGGGGGCTGACCGAGCCGTCGTCGGGATCGGACGCGGGCAGCGCGCGCATGACGGCGGTGCGACGAGGAAACAACTGGGTGCTGAATGGCACTAAGACCTTCTGTACCAACGGTCACTATGCCGATGTAATCGTGGTGCTTGCGGTGACCGATCGCGCAGCGCATACCCACGGAATTTCCGCGTTCGTTGTTGAAAAAGATACGAAGGGATTTCGTCCCGGCAAGAAAGAAAACAAGCTGGGACTGCGGGCCAGCGACACGGCCGAGCTGATCTTTGAGGACTGCGCGATTCCAGCGGAGAATTTGCTCGGCGGCGAAGGGCAAGGATTCCCCGATGCCATGCGTGTGCTCGATGGCGGACGCATCTCGATTGCGGCCTTATCGCTGGGCATGGCCGAGGGCGCGTACGAGGCGGCCCTGAAGTATTCGAAGCAGCGCCGACAATTCGGCAAAGCGATCAGCGATTTCCAGGCAATCCAGTGGAAGCTGGCCGACATGGCCACCGAGATCGACGCGGCCATGCTGCTCACCATGCGCGCGGCGTCGATGAAAGATGCAGGAATGAAGACCACGCAGGAATCCTCCATGGCGAAGCTCTATGCCAGTGAGGTGGCCGTCAGGTGCGCGAACGAAGGCGTACAGATTCATGGCGGCTACGGCTTCATCAAGGATTATCCCGCCGAGAAGTTTTACCGCGACGTTAAACTGTGCACCATCGGCGAGGGTACCAGCGAGATTCAGCGGCTGGTGATCGCAAGACAGTTGCTGAAGGACTAGCTTCATTTCCTGAAGATCAACCCGTACAGATCACGCTTGGAGGGTCGTGGCTCAGTTATTGAGTCCGCCCGGTGCAGTCTTGCCTTGTCCCGTCCGTCGGCGGTATGGTTCGTCTTGATCCTCCAGAGGTCCCGTGTCTGACGCCGCAGGAATCGTCGAACTCGCCCTGACGCAGGACGAGCGCACAATGGGAACGCTGGCCCATGTGCTGCAACTCGTCGGTGGAATGGATTGCTCCGCTGGTTATTTGTCTGGTCAAGCGGTATTCACGGTTCGTCTCCTTCCAACGCGCTCCAGGCTCTGTTGTCGAAGGCTCTGTACTTTGTTTTAGTAATGGTAATGATGGGAGCGTTTTTTGCCGTTTTAGTGGCTGGTATTGCCTTTCATCAGCCGGCAGCTCCGCACGATTCTTTACCTCCTGGATTCATCATCCTTTTCCCGGTGATTTGGTTGGGAATGATGGGCTGGTGGGTGTTTATGCTGATCGTGGCCATCGTGTACGGAATCAAAGCTGGGCGAGGAGAATGGGCCGAATATCCCGTGCTCGGTCCGCTAGCCCGCAGGATTCTGAGGATCGGACCGGGAGGGGAATCTTTGAGTTGAGTTGTTCTTTCGGTTTCAGTTTGTCTCCCTCTGCTTTACACTGACCTGTTTGCAACACGAGAACAAACTCTGGATAGACCAGCTTCGCTCCGGCGACGTGCGTGCATTGGCTCGTGCCATTTCGATCGTGGAGAACCGCGCGCCGGGATGGTCCGAGCTGCTGAAGGCATTGTTTCCGCACAGCGGGAAGGCGCGCGTCCTCGGGCTGACTGGGCCCCCGGGTGCGGGGAAGAGTACGCTGGTCGATCAGCTTGCTCGCGTCTATCGCAAAGACCACCGCACAGTGGGTATTATCGCGGTGGATCCGACCAGCCCTTACACCGGCGGGGCGATTCTAGGCGACCGCATCCGCATGCAGGAACATTTCGCCGACCCGGGAATTTATATTCGCAGCATGGCTACCCGCGGATCGCTGGGCGGCTTGGCGCGCACCACGGCGGACGTTACCACCGTGCTCGATGCCTCGGGGCGCGACATCATCCTCATTGAGACCGTCGGCGTCGGCCAGGATGAAGTCGATATCGTGCGGCTCGCCGACATCACGGTCGTGATTCTGGTTCCCGGCATGGGCGATGACGTGCAGACCATCAAGGCTGGAATCATGGAGATCGCCGACATCTTCGTAATCAACAAGAGCGATCGCGAGGGCGCCGAACGCGTAGAACGCGAGATTCGCGCCCTGCAGTCGCTGGCTCTGCGCCACGATGGCTGGACGCCCCCGATCGTGAAGACCGTCGCCACCGACGGAACCGGAGTCGACGAACTGGCTGTGGCGATCGCCGGTTATGTGGCTTATCTGCAGAAGGAAGATCTGGCGCTGAAAAAGAGAGTGCGGAACTGGCAGGAACGGCTGGTGGAAATGCTTCGCGATGCCATGCTGGAGAAAGCGCGGGCGCAACTCGACCATGGAAACATGGCGAGTCTGGCGGCGGAAGTCGCCGAACATAAGCGGGATCCGTATACGCTGGTGGAAGAGATTGCGGCGAAAGTCGGGCAGCCGCGATGAAAAGCAGATTCCTCGCTCGCCCTCGTTGCCTGCTGCAACTGTGGGCGGCTCGGAATGACAACTCTAATAAGTAATGGCCAACTCTAACAAGGACGAATGATGTTTCAGATCGATCATCTCGGTATCGCGGTGAAGTCGCTGGCCGCGGCCAAGGCGATTTACGAAAAGATTGGCCTCAGCGTCTCGCCGGAAGAAACCGTAGAGCAAGAACACGTGCGGCTGGTGATGGTGCCCGTCGGCGAGAGCCGGTTGGAGTTGCTCGAGGCGACGTCGGAGAATTCGACCATCGCAAAGTTTATCGCCAAGCGCGGTGAAGGGCTGCACCACGTATGCCTGAAAGTTCCGGACCTGGCGGCGGCGGTCGAGCGCCTTAGGAAAGATGGCGTGCGCCTGGTATCGGAAGAAATCAAGGTTGGCGCGGGCGGGCAAAAGTACGTGTTTGTCCATCCCGCGAGCACCGGCGGTGTGCTCCTGGAACTGGTGCAGGGATAAAGAAACAGACCAGCCACCAATCGCAACAAAAAGACAGAAATGCTTCTTCTCGTCACCGACACTTCCGGCAAGCAGGGCAGCGTTGCACTGGCGCGTGCGGGTGAACGTGATCGGGACCACGTTGAGCTAATCGAAGTTGTCTTTCTGGCTGGGGGTATGTTCTCCGCGCAACTGGTGCCGCAGGTCGCTGCGCTGCTCGCCAAGCATCGCTCTAACAAGGCCGATATCGACGCGTTCATTGTTGTCTCCGGTCCCGGATCATTTACCGGACTGCGCGTGGGGCTGGCCGCGATCAAGGCACTGGGGGAGATTCTGAAGAAGCCCATCGTACCGGTGTCGCTGCTTGAAGTCGTGGCGCTCGCGGGTGAAACCCAAGGCAGGGTTGCGGCTGTACTGGACGCCGGGCGCGGCGATATTTATTTCGGGGCGTACGAAATTTCAGGCGACTCTGTGCAGGTTTTGCAGGAGCAACTGCTGCCGAGAGCTGAGTTCTTATCTGTGTCGCGAGAGTCGACGGTTGTTACCCCGGACACAACCTGGGCTGCGGTGGCGCGGGAAGCTGGGCTTTCCGTGGTAGTGGTCGAACCTGCGAGCGCTGAAATGGTTACCCGATTTGGATTGCGGAAGTTGCAAGCAGGGAAAACGGTCGCCCCCGAGCAGTTGGAAGCGAACTACATGCGACGCTCGGACGCCGAGATGTTTGTGAAAAAAAGCTCTTAGCTTCACGCTCTTAGTTTTAGCTTGAACATCGTTGAACTCCCAAGACCTCGTGAATATCCGACCCGCGACCCTCGCTGATATTCCCTCCATAATCAGTCTGGAGCGGCAGTGTGCCACTTCTGCCCACTGGACGGAGGAGCAGTACAAGCGTCTGTTCCGGACGGACGGCGCCCCCGAAGGGCTGGTGCTGGTGGCGGGAGAATCACTGCCTATCACATCCGGCCAGGAGTCAAACCTCGACGCAAGCGGGGGGATTCTGGGATTTCTGATTGCCCGGCATCTCGCCCCCGAATGGGAATTGGAAAACATCGTAGTCGCTCCCGCGGCACGCCGGAAGGGCCTTGGCAAGCTTCTTTTGGACGCTCTGTTAGCCGCCGCCCGCGAAACAAACAGTAGTTCCGTGTTTCTCGAGGTGCGCGAGTCGAACGCAGGTGCGCGAACTCTTTACGAAAAGGCTGGTTTCGAGCAGACCGGCCGCCGCAAGTCCTACTACAAAGATCCCTTGGAAGGTGCCATTCTCTACCGCCGGACTCTGCGTTAACATGTTCTCACAGTGAGATTGCACCACTTTTTGGCATTGAACCCACTTTTCGGCTGTGCTAGCCTGAATTTATATCCCGGTTGGAGGTCTGCTGGATGCTGACTTCGAAGGACGAACTCCTAACCAATCACGAGCAATTCCGCAGATTGGCTCACGAGCACACGCAGTACGCAAAACGCCTCGATATACTCACCCAAAAACGTTACCTCAGCGAAGACGAAAAGCTGGAAGAAGTGCGGCTCAAAAAGCTGAAACTGCGCCTGAAGGATCAGATGGAGTCCATTGAGCGCGAGCATCGGCAACACTACGGCGTTAACGTAGCGTAAATTCTGGCGAACCTCCAAGCGGCTTCGACCGTATAGGGAGGAATGCATCTTCCAACCGGCGCTATGAAGCGCCTTTTTTTATTTATACTTACGAGGCGAGGGGCGGTGGGGCAGCGTTGGCATGCGGCTCCCGGCTATAATTGAGCCTTCCCATGGTTCGTGATGGATACTTCTACGCATTGGGTTTGATCGCCGCCGCACTTCTGCTAGGCTGGCTCACCCATCCCGCTTGGGCGATCATCCCGTGTCTGCTGGCGATTTTCTTTCTGTGGTTCTTCCGTGATCCCGAGCGTGCTATTCCGCAAGAGGCAGGCGTGGTGGTTTCGCCCGGGGACGGCAAGGTCACCGACGTTTCGACGGTGACCGTCGGAAACGAGAAGCAGACGCGGGTCAGCATTTTCCTCAACGTGTTTGATGTGCATGTGAACCGTACGCCGATCGCGGGCGTGGTTCGCGATGTGCGCTACCGACGAGGCCAGTTCTTGAACGCCATGAACACGGTTTCAGCCGAGAAAAATGAGCAGAATATTGTCACCGTGGAAGGCGATGGCCAGACGGTTGTCTTCAAGCAGATTGCGGGCTTGCTGGCGCGGCGAATCGTGTTTTATCCGAAGGTCGGAGATCGGCTGGAGCGCGGCCAGCGCGTGGGCCTGATCAAGTTCGGATCGCGCGTAGACATATTGCTCGATTCCTCTGCCCGCATGAACGTGAAAATTGGGGACCGCGTAAAGGGCGGTGCCAGCGTGCTTGCATACCTGCAACCGCAGGGTGCGCTGACGGCCGCAGGAAGCGCTCCTGCCACCGAGAGGGCGCACTGATGGATCCAACTGCCCACAAACCGCGAGGTCGGCACAGCAAAGGGATGTACATCCTTCCGTCGCTGTTTACGACCGCAAATATGGCGCTCGGCTACTACGCCATTCTCGAGGTAATGCACGCCACACTCACCGATTATTGGCACCTCGACAACGCAGCCAAAGCGATTGGTTTCGCAGTGCTGTTCGACGGACTCGACGGGCGCATCGCGCGTATGACGGGTACCAGCAGCGAGTTTGGCAAGGAACTGGATTCTCTGGCAGACGCGATTACGTTTGGCGTCGCTCCAGCCATACTCGCCTGGACCTGGGGCTTCTACCTGATGCCGCCGGTCCTGCTGACCGATTGGCATCATAACTGGCACATTAAGCTGACACAGCTCGGTGCGATTGCCAGCTTTCTTTTCCTGATTGCCGGGGCCAGTCGCCTCGCGCGCTTCAATATCACCACCAATCCTCAGCCTTCGAATCCTGGCCGTCCAGGAAAGAAGTATTTTGTCGGCATGCCCATTCCGGCGGGCGCGGGTGTGATTGCTGCGGTGGTTCATTTCACGGCTGGGGATCCTCTCGAGTCCTGGTACATGGCGCTGACCTGGTTCGCGATGGTGACGACTGTCGGCTACCTGATGGTGAGCACATGGCGCTTTTACAGCTTCAAGGACATCGACTTCCGCTCGCGCCATCCCTTTCGCCTGATTCTTTTTCTGGCCGCGCTGTTTGCCTGCGTCTGGTTCTTTTCGCGTCAGATGCTTTTTATCATTGCCCTGATCTACATGATCTCCGGTGTTTTCTGGCGCGTGCAATGGATATTCCGTAGGCGTCCGAGTCCGCCCCCGCCGCCCTTCAAGGAGGCTTCACAGGCGTCATGAGCGACTCTGTTAAATCCCCGGCAGCTTCGCATCCCATCGCAGCTCGCGGAAATCTATACCGGGCCGCGATCGTGGGCGCCGCCTCGCTCAGGGGGAAGGAAGTTGCCGAGATGCTGAACGAGCGCAATTTCCCGGCCGCCGATATCCGCTTGCTCGATGACGAAGAGTCCATGGGCCAACTCGAGGCCATGGGCGACGAGATCAGCTTTATTCAGCGGGTACGCGCGGAGCAGTTTGAGAATGTGGACTTCACTTTTTTTGCTTCGGATGAAGAGAGCACGCGCAAGAACTGGAAAGATGCTCGCGATGCCGGCAACGCCATCATTGATCTCTCCGCGTCTTTAGAAAATGAACCCGGAGCCAGCGTGCGGTCTTTGTGGGTCGAGAGGGAACGTGGCCAAATTCCCGCTCCAGATTTGCAACCGGGCCCGTGCGTTACGGCACATCCGGTCGCGGTGACACTGGCGCTGCTTCTGTTGCGGGCTAAGAAAGCGGGCGCGATCCGGCGTGCGGTGGCCACGATTTTCGAACCCGCCTCGGAGCACGGACAACACGGCATGGACGAGTTGCACCAGCAAACTGTGAACCTGCTTTCGTTCCAGCCTCTGCCCAAAGACGTCTTCGACGCGCAGGTGGCCTTCAACATGGTGGCCCGCTACGGCCAGAAGTCGCAGCCCGCGCTGGATTCCGTTGAGGCGCGTATCCGTCGCCACTATCAAAAGATTGCCGGGGACGGTGCTCCGCTGGCTTCGATCCTGCTGCTGCAGGCCCCGATCTTCCATGGCTATGCGTTGGCTGTTTTCGTGGAAATGGACAGCCTCGTGGATGTGCAAGCCTTGTCGCACGCATTGGCTGGCGATCACGTCACGATTCCGGGCGCGGAGGAAGATTCTCCGAGCAACGTGAGTTCCGCAGGACAGGCGGACATCCAACTCTCGCTGAAAACCGATCCCGCGCAGCCGAACGGCGTCTGGTTGTGGGCAGCCGCGGACAATCTTCGCATCTCAGCTCTGACTGCGGTGGAATGTGCGGAAAGTATGACGGCCACTCGCCCCACAGGGAAGATTCAATGAAGACTCATGCGGCGCGCCCGCTGGCGCTCGCGTTCTTCCTGCTCGTCTTCTTGCTAGTCTTTTTACTCCTGAATGCGGGATGCGGTTATCACACCGCCGGTCACGTGGTGCAGCTTCCGGATAATGTCAAGACCATCGCCGTACCGGCCTTCAAGAACGAGACGCTCACTTACCGCATCGAGCAGATGCTGACCGCCTCGGTGGTTCGCGAGTTTACCACCCGCACTCACTACCGCATACTCAACGACACCGGCGAAGACGCGGACGCCACCTTGCGTGGGACCGTGCTTTCCACGACGGCTTCTCCGCTCACCTATAACACCGCGACCGGGCAGGCCGCCAGCGTCTTAGTAGTAGTGAGCATGAAGGTTACGCTCACCGCTCGGAATGGCAAGGTGCTGTACCAGAATCCAGCGTACCTGTTTCGCGAGCAATACGAAGTCTCGCAGGATCTGACCAGTTTTTTTGAGGAAGATTCCCCCGCGTTCCGCAGGCTTTCACAGGATTTCGCCCGGACGCTGGTCTCGAACATCCTGGAGGGATTTTAGAGCGTGCGATTCCTTCTTCCGCAGACAGTATCTGCGACCGCGCTCGCTGTGGGCAACCGTTCACGTTGGATCACTTTGCGGAGTGGCTTGTCGATGTTAGAGTCGAAAACGATGAGCTTCGCCAGGACGAGGGAAATCTGATGCGGGCTTTCGCCCAGGCCGAGCGCTTTGTCAGCGAACTGGAAGCGCGCAAGCTGCGCTCGGCCTACGTGTTCGTGGGCGACGAGGCCTTTTTTCGCAAGCGCTTTCGAGATGCGATTCTCGAACACCTCGTCCCGGCCGAGATGCGCGACTTCAGCTTCTTTGAGTTCGATCTCAGCGAAAATGATTTGGCTGAAGTTCTCGACCGCGCCCGCACGCCTTCGCTGATGGCGCCGTTTCAGGTGTTCTTCGTGCGCGGCGTGAAGAATCTTTTTGGCCGCGGGTCTAATGACGAGAAACTGGCGGCGATTGAGGACTACTGCAAGAATCCGAATCCCGACGCGCTCGTTGTGTTTGTCGCCGACCACATCAGCATCCCCGCCGACGTTCGTCGCATGGAGATGCAGGACAAGGAACGATACCAGCGCATCCGCGAAACCATGGGCCAGTATTGCGGCATCGTGGAACTGGCGCGCGTGGAAGAGGGTGAGGCGGTCCGCTGGATTTCGGAGTACTGTGCCAGCCGCGGCGTAGGGGTGAAGATCGACGCTGACGGCGCGCGTGAGTTGGTCGACGCGCTGGGCGGCGACATGATGATGATCTCCAACGAACTGGAGAAGCTGACTCTCTACGTCGGCGAAAAGAAGCGCATCACGCTGGGCGACGTGGAAACCATGGTGCTGGCGGCTAAGCAGCGCTCGCTGTATG
>PLEA01000487.1 GCA_003136335.1 Acidobacteriaceae bacterium
ATGGTTGATGGTTGATGGTTGATTGGATGACGTGAAGTTTTCCAGTTCCAATTTGAGGCGCAGTTCCTGCGTAGCCAGGGCACGGGAAGCCAGCCGAGCGCAAAGTTGCTCGAGCAGGCGATTTAACAAAAAAGCCAGAGGCTCGAGCAGGACGATCGGGTGCTCCAGTTCGACGGCTTCTTCAAATATCAGCGGCACTTCCACGGGGACCAGCGTGCGCGAAGTTCTGCCACGCGCCAGTTGCTGCAGACGCAGACCTTCCTGTCCGAGACGTTCGCTTAATGCAATTTCCGGCAGCGCGGCCAGGGCGTGCAGGTTGCGTATGCCCCATTTGTCGAGTGTTTCGAGCAGGCGGTCGGTCGCTATTTTCTGATCTCCATCCAGACGATCTTTTTCGAGCCGGTTCGCAAACAGCACTCCCACTGGCAAGGGGCCCAATCGTTCTGCTTCCTTGCCTGCGGGGATCACGGTGACGCCGGAAAAACCACGGGCGGCGAGTGCGGCCGCATCGGGATTGGAAGCTAAGGCAACGTTGGCCGCGAGTCCGAGCGAGGCCGCGCGGTTGGAGATGGCGCGAGAAATTTCTGGCAACGATCCGAAAAGAGATTCCATGCCCGCGAGATCGAGCAGGGCGGTGTCGCAGGCGGCGTCTTCCACGCAGGGGGAGAACGACTGGGCGCAATCGAGCAAAGCGGCGTGCGCGGCGGATTCTAGCAGCGGGGAACGTGGGCGCAGGGCGAGTCCGGAGCATAGTTCGGCTTGGGCCTTGGTCATGCCCGGCGCGATGCCCCTGCGGGTGGCCTTGTCATTGATCGCGATAATTTTTTCCAGGGGAGACTTGCCTTCGAAAATGGCGACAGCACGCGCCTGCAGTTCCGGTTCGGCGCGGAGTGCGGCCGCCACGGGGAAATCCGGCACGTAGATGCAGGCAAACGGCATGGTGAGTCATTTAGTAATTGGGCAATTTGGTAATTGAGTAATTTGGTTCATCTTTTTCATCCGGCCCAGGCGGTTTTGGTCGCGAACGTGACGGAGTGCGCGGGTTTACGATCCAGACGGGAGCGAATTAGTTCGGCATTGATATTCATGCCTGTCAGCAATTGCGCGTGAGGGGGAGTGGCAAATTGGAAATCAATGGTGGACTGCTCGCCTCCGCAATTTTCCTTTCGCTCCTCTGGGGCTTCATCATCCCCGGCGATCCACCCACGGCTCGCGCCGTGGGCTGTATTCTTACGCTGCTCCGCGGCTATTTCATCTGCTGAGCCCAACTGCAGCAGGAGGGAGGAGCAACTTCCGGCGATGGGGTGCTGCTCGATCGCCAGCAGGATCGTGGGGGTGTGCTCTATTGCGCGGCGGAATCGGAACCATGTGGTCAATGGAATATGGCGCGCTGCCTGTGGCGGCAGATCGCCGAGATCGAGGACGATCAGGCCAAAGCCGCCGCTTTCGAGAAGCAGATCCGTGGCGCGCAGGACTTGCTCCAGACAGTTTTCAGACTGCCGCGAATCCGGCTGGTTCGAAGCTGGCTGATTCTGTTGCCGGAACTTCTTCGAGCCGGGAAGATGCTTTTCTGGGTGGCGGAAGTTTTGGGAAGAATTTTCGCCGCAACGCACCCATAGCAGACGGTCCAGTTCCACGCCGGCCGCTACTGCAGAATGGGGATCGAGCGCGTCGCTGGCATCGACCACAACACAAAATTCTCCGCGGCGAGTGGCGGCGGTCAGAGCGGCCAATAGTAAGGTGGTGCGTCCCGAGGAGGCGGGGCCGCAGATTTCGGTCAGGCATCCGCGGGGCAGACCACCCGTCAGGGCGTCGATGGCGGAGACGCCGCTCGAAACCATTTCCGGAGCCGGCCGAAGATTGAGCCGTGAAGCGGGGATTATGTGTGCCAGTCTGGGGTCGACGGAGGCAAGTTCGGCGGAAAGATTGGGGCGGCGGATACGCTGGGGCGGACGAGACTTGTTACCCTCTGCTGGCGCGGAGGGCAGAGATACTTCCGGAACTGCTTGAGTATCAAAGACAAAAGGGCGGCCCAGGGCCGCCGAAGTAGAAACCACTGCGGAAGACATAATATCCTCGGAAGATTTCAGGGAACGCCGGGGCTGGAGCCGCGGAGGCAGTTTCGCTTTTTATTCGCCTTTAAGAATTCTGCTCCGGAAGCTCGCGTTTGTCAAGTGGAAGCAGCAAAACTTTACCCCAAAGATCGCCAAGAAGGCCGGGCTGAGGACGCGGAGAACAACGTGATCCTGCAATTGCTTACCTTGGCCGTCGCTACTCGTCTAAGTCGAAAGTCACTCCGGTTTTTTCAACGCCGTGCTCAATTCCTGTTTTTCCATCCACAGTTCTGTCAAAACGGCTGCTCGAGTCCAGCCGCAAAAGGAGCATCTCATGCGAAAAGTTCGTCTGCTCGCTTTGTTGTCAGGTGTTTTGTGGATCACCAGTTTTGGTCACGCTCAAACCGCCACTGGCGAAACGTTAATGCTCGACCTGCCGCGGCAGAGCCAGCATGCTCTCGTGAGCCAGCGCGTGGGCATCACCGACATCACCGTCAACTATCACCGGCCGCTGGCCAATGGCCGCCAGATCTGGGGCAAGCTCGTGCCTTACGGGCAAGTGTGGCGTGCGGGGGCTAACGAAAATACGACCATTAGGTTTAGTGATCCGGTCACGATTGAAGGCCAGCCACTGGATAAAGGAACCTATGGACTGCACATGATCCCGGGGGAGAACCAGTGGACGGTGATCTTCTCGAAGAATTCCAAGGATTGGGGAAGCTTCACTTACAAGCAGGAGGAAGATGCGCTTCGGGTCAACGTGAAGCCGCAGCCAGCCGAGGTCCATGATGCGCTGGCCTACGATTTCGACGAGGTGAAGGCGGATTCTGCTGTCGTCACCATGCGCTGGGATAAAGTTGCGGTGCCGTTCAAAGTCGCGGTCAAAGTAAACGACCTGGTCACCGCCAGCATTCACCGGCAACTGCACGGGCTCAACCAATATTACTGGGAAGGTTGGGACGATGCGGCGGGCTACTTCCTGGCTAACAAAATCAATCTCGACGAAGCGCTGAAGGATGAAGATCAGTCGATCCAGGCGGAAGAGCGCTACGACAATCTGATGAACAAGTCACGCATTCTGGAGGCTCTGGGACGCAAAGACGACGCTGCTGCCTTCCGCAACAAGGCGCTGGACGAGGCGAATGCCCTTCAACTTTACGTGTATGCCCGGCAGTTGCAGGGAGACAAGAAACAGGAGGAGGCTCTAACGATCTACCGGTCGAACGCCAAGAAATTTCCGGACTACTGGACTTCGCATCTGGGACTGGCTCGGGTGTATAGCGCCCAGGGAGATTTTGACAACGCGGTGAAGGAATTGAAATTGTCTTTGACCGGAGCGCCGGATGCTAATAAGAACGCTTTGGAGGGTTATGTGAAGCGGTTGCAGGCTAAGGAGGATATTAACCGGTAGGGAGCTGTTTGGGGGGGCGCCGGGCTTCGCCCTGGCTTGGACGGTCGAGGCGGCCGTCGCCACATGAGCAAAAAACGGGCCAGCTTTCGCTGGCCCGTTTCTCTGTCGGATCGCGATCACCAGACTCGGCAGGCGTTGGCTCTCACCATATGTTGTCCCGGTTTGCATCCGAAGGCCTGCTCGAATTCGGGCATGTTCGAAACCACGTCGTCGATGCGGAAAATCGGTAGCGAGTGCGGGTCTGTGGTCACAATCATGCGCGCAACTTCGGGTCGCACGTTCGCACACCACGAGTAGGCGTTTGACAGGAAAAAACGCTGGCGGTAGGTCCAGCCGTCGGGACCTTTATCGTCAAGCGATTTGCCCTGCTGTTTGAGAGCGGCTTCCAGTGCGTTCAGAGCGAGGTGAATGCCGCCGTTATCGGCGGTGTCTTCTCCTTGGGTGAGAAGGCCGTTTTGCTTGACGCCGGCGCCTGCGTCGGGAACGTCCTGAGTGTACTCGTCGGAAATACATTTGCCACGCTCGTCATACCGTTTACCGTCTTCGGCAGTCCACCAGTCGCGCAGGTTGCCGTGAGCGTCGAACTTGCGTCCCTGATCGTCGAAGCCGTGGATGATTTCATGTCCAATGACCATGCCGATGGCGCCCAAGTTCACGGCGTCGTCCTTGGTAGGATCGAAGAACGGCGGCTGCAGAATGCCAGCCGGGAAGTTGATGGTATTTAACTGGGGATCGTAATAGGCGTTGATCGTGGGAGGCGTCATCGTCCACTCGGAGCGGTCGACAGGCTTGCCGATCTTGGCCACCCAACGCTCGAATTCAAACGAGGAGGCCTGGGAGACGTTGTTGAGATAACGGTCGCGCCCGATCTTCACGCTGGAATAATCGCGCCAGTGCGAGGGATAGCCGATCTTATCCTCAATCCCTTTCAGCTTGACCATCGCCTGTTGCTTGGTGGCCGGCGACATCCAGGTGAGACTTTGAATGTCCGTGCCCAGTGCCGTTTCGATGGAGTGAACCATCTGGATAGTGCGCGCTTTGCTGTCGGGTGGGAATGCGCGGTCGACGTAGGCCTGGCCGAGGGCTTCTCCCAGATCGTGGTCGGCGGCACGGACGCATCTCCGCCAGCGGGGTTGCTGTTGTTCGGCGCCGGCCAGTGTACGCGCGAAGAAGTCGAAATTCTCATCCACCAGAGCCTTGTTCAAGTAGGGTGCTGCGCGGTGAATGACCTGCCAACGCATGTAGGCTTGCCAGTGCTCCAGCGGGTGCGCGGCGATGAGTTTTTCTTGGGCACGGAAAAATTCGGGAGAGGTCACGATGTAATGGTCGCTGGCGGGGGCCTTCACAGCTTGCAGATACGACTCCCAATCGATGGAAGGTGTGAGCTCGCGCACCTGCGCAAGAGTCATCTTGTTGTTGATGTTCTTGGGGTCACGGCGTTTGACGTTGTCCATCTGCGCCTGGGCCATGGCGGTTTCGAGATCGATCGCGATACCCGCGTCGGCTGTGGCTTGGGCTTCGGATTCGCCCGCGAGCACGAACATCTTCTGGATGTGAGTGCGATATTTGGTGAGAAGTTCCTTCGACTTGTCGTCGCTTTTCAGGTAATAGTCGCGATTGGGAAGGCTCAGGCCGCCCTGATCGATCTGAGCAACGACCTTAGACGCGTCGTCGTAATCCTGCTGCCCGGTGAAGCCGAAGAATGGAGAATTTGTTTGATTGTCGGATTGTTCCCACGCGCCGGGAAACAGATGGTGCAAGTGGGCGATCTCCAGCGTGATTTCTTTCTTGGACTTCAAAGCCGCGATGCGGTCCAGTTCTGGCTGCACTGGTTTTAGTGCGACGGCTTCGATGGAGCTTTCGTCCATGCAAGCGGCCCAGTAGTCACCTATCTTCTGCTGGACGGCGTTGCGACTCGAATCATTTTTGCTGGCGGCTTCCAGGGTTTCGCGCAGGAGATTTTCGTTCCACAACTCCAGGCCGCTGCCGGTGCTCCAGTAGACCTGGTCGGGAGGAATCGGATTGGCGGTCAGCCATTTGTTGCAAGCGTACTTGTAGAAGTCGTTGCAGGGATCGAGGGTCTTGTCAGCCAGGTTGGGATCGAAATGCTCGAGTTTCGGTTCTTTGGCTTCGTCGGCCGGCGGGCCGGCGGTGGCCGGAACGGAGTTAGGGCGGGCGGTCTGAGCGGGCATACGCTGTGCAGAGATGCTTGGGACAAAGGCTGCGGCCATGGTCAGACTCAGGACCAGGGCAGCAGAAAACCGGGATATGGACATATAGCCTCTTTTTGGGAAACGCACTGATGTTGGATTGGACAGAAGGGGCCGATAGAAGTTACGCATATGGGGGAAGCAAGTTCCGTGCGACGGCCGAAGGACACTTCGGCCCGACCAAATAACATACTACAGACGGACAGTGCGACGTGAGGTTAGCGGGGAATTGATTGGAATTTGTGACATGATAGGGACATGAAGAAACAAGCGTCCGACCAACAATTTCATGACCGCCGCTACCAGGAGCGGAAGCGGGCTGAAGCCGCGAAACGACCTGCACCAAAGAAAACTGCTCGCGAAGAGACGAGTCAAGGCGCCGCGAGCCCAGTCCATGACACCAAGAAGGAATAGCCGCGATCGACGCGTGCATGCAGAATGCAGATGCCTTCCATGGACCTAAATCTTCAATCTGCATTCTGAAAATCTGCATTCTGCATTTTTCTGCTAGCCCGTATTGTGGAGGCCGGCGGCGATTCCGTTGATGGTTGCGCCCAAGGGATACTCCAAGTCCGAGTTTTGCTGTCCCTGCTGTTTGCGCCGCAAGAGTTCCACCTGAATCAAGCTCATGGGATCGACGTAGGGGTTGCGCAGACGGATCGAACGGGCGAGGACGCGGTTGCGGCCCAACAGTTCGCGCTGGCCGGTCACGCGGAGAATCATGCGACGCGAGCGCAGAAATTCCTCTTCCAGCATGGAGAACACCCGCTTTCGAAGCGCCGCGTTCCTGACCAGTCCGGAATAATCACGCGCGATTCCGAGATCCGCTTTCGCCATGCCTAGTTCCACGTTCCGGAGCAGCTCCGAGAACACGGGAAAGCCGCGCGCGATTTGTCGTAGAAGTTGTTCGTGCCCGGGACCGCTCTTGGCGAATTGCTGCAGCGCGTGGCCGACGCCAAACCAGGCGGGTACGGCGTGGCGACTCTGCATCCAGCCGAAGACCCAGGGGATGGCGCGCAAGTCCTCGAGCCGTCGGCCCTTGGTGCGGCGCGATGGGCGCGATCCGATGCGCGCCGTGTCCAGTTCGTTGACCGGAGTCGCCTGCTCGAAATATTCCAGCACGCCAGGATTGTCCGCGATCTCACGGCGGTAGAAGCGGTACGCTTCTTGCGACATTTCTTCGATGGCTTCTTCCCAATGGGAATGTTGGGACTGCTGTTCTTGATGCCGCGTGAGGGTTTCCAGACTCGCCGCGATCATCAGTTCCAGATTCCATTCGGCGAGGACGGGGTCGGCGTATTTCCAGTTGAGAACTTCACCTTGTTCGGTGATGCGAATGTGACCGGAAAAACATCCAGGTGGCTGTGCGAGGATGGCGGCATGAGTGGGGCCGCCGCCGCGGCCTACCGTTCCACCGCGACCATGGAAGAGGCGAAGCTTCACTCCGTATTCCTGCGCCGCGTGATGCAATTCGCGATGAGCTTTATAGAGTTCCCAAGTGCTGGTGAGCATGCCTCCGTCTTTATTGGAGTCGGAGTAGCCGAGCATGACTTCTTGCCAGCGTCCCCAGGAATCGAGCACAGGTTGATACTCGGGATGGCTCCACAGCCGGCGCATGACGGAGCCGGCGGCGCGAAGCGAGTCGATGGATTCGAAAAGAGGAACGGGCATTAAGCCGGGATCATCGGCGGATGCGGCAACTTGAACTCCGGCCGCCTGCGCGAGGCGGACCACGGCTAGCACGTCATTCTCTGACTCCGTGCCGCTGATGATGTAGTGGCGAATCGAATGGGCTGGGTAGGTCCGTTTCAGTTGTGCGATTGCATGGAAGGTGTCGAGCAGTTCTCGGGTCTCGGACGACTGGGCATCGCCCTGAAGCACCGTCCCAAGTTCCTTGAGGGCATGCGCGTGCACGCGAGCGTGCTGGCGGATGTCGAGCGTGTGCAGGTGAAAACCGAAAGTGCGCACCTTCCGCAACAGGGACCCGACCCAGGTTCGTGCCAGCCGTTCTCCGTGGTTGGAGCGGAGACTGTTTTGCACCAGCAGGAGATCGTCCTCAAATTCTTCGGCGTTGCGGTAGGCCGCGGGAGCATCGACGGCCTCGCGGCTTTGCTGAAGCTTGTGAAACATGTGGGAGAGAAAGCGGCGATAACTTTCTGTCGTGTTGTGCGGCCCCCACGCCAGGTGCACACCGGTAGTCGTGCTTTCGTAGTGTTGCAAACGCGAAAGCAGTTCTTTCGAAACACCGGTTTGCCGGCGCGAAGAACTGAGGCGGTCGCTGAGCGACTCAACCTCGTTGAGATATTCGCGGAGGATCAGGGCACGAGCCATTTCCAGCGCGCCGCGAATGCAGTCCGATGTGACCAGAGGATTGCCGTCGCGGTCTCCGCCAATCCAGGAGCCGAAATGCACCAGGTTGGGCAAGGTGTTTTCGTCGAGGTCGAGACCGTAGATGTCGCGAAAAGATTCCACGATCTCGGCGTAGATCTTCGGAAGCGCCTCGAACAGAGAAAGCCGGAAGTAGCGCAGACCTATGCGAATTTCATCGTCCACCGTGGGTTTCGCCAAGCGCACTTCGTCGGTCTGCCAGAGTGAGGTGACCTCTGCGCGGATGTTGTTTTCGCAGTCTTCCGCTTTTTCCGCGGTCAGCGGAAGGCGGTCGAGGCGTTCCAGTTGTTGCGCGATGCGGCGTCGCTTCAGCAGAACGGTCTGCCGCGCGACCTCGGTGGGGTGTGCCGTGAAGACTGGAGTAATCGCGATCTGGCTGAGCGCGGCGGCGGCGTTCTCCGTCGAAATTCCAGACTCTTTCATGCGCAGCAGGGTTCCGCGAAACGAACCAGGGAGCGGAGGATGTTCGCGGTCCAGTTTGCCGGCGCGGCGGCGGCGCTTGCGGTGGTTGGTCTCGGCGAGATTGGTAAGTTCGAAATATGTCGCGAAGGCCTTGGTGACCTGGTGGGCGCGGGACAAGTCCATTCGGGAGACAATCTCCTGGGCTTTCAGCATGAGTGCGGGCGAAGAAGCTTGCTCCGGACGGCGACGCACCGTCTCGCGATGCTCGATCAGCAATCGCCGCAGCTCTTCCACCGATTCGAACAAGTCTTGACCGGATTGCTCCACCAGCACTTGTCCGAGGATCGCGCCCAGCGAGCGAACATCGCGGCGCAGCGGATTATCTTTCGCGGGTTCGTCGGAATGCGCCGTGAGTTCGGCCAGGCGCGCCTGCTGGTCATCGGCTTTCCAGAGCGGCTTGGGTCGGGTCGAAGCCATCAGGACGATGTAGGACAGAATAAACGACGGGCCATGAGCGTGGTATGAAAAGAGAAGGTTCTTTCAGCCCCCGCATTTTGAGAGCCGACAGCTGATGGCTGAGAGCGGACAGCCGCTAGCTCGCCGCTTTCTTCTTAGGAACATGACGCCGGCTGCGGCCTTCGATCAGGTTATAGAGATCTTCGGCGAGGTTCGTGGTGTGGTCTCCGGCGCGCTCCAGAGCCTGAGCCATGAGCAGTACCTCGAAACCTGTGGTGTCGCCCTGTGCCACGGTTTCCGCCAGATGCTCCTGGAACAGGCCATGACAAATGCAGTCGATCTCCTTATCCATCTGCAGGACTTTGCGGGCGCATTCGAGATCAAGAGTGGAGAAGCCTTGGTGAATCAGGTCGAGCATGTCGCGCAGCACGGACGACATCTTTACGAGTTGACGGACATCGGCTGCCGCCATTTTTGTAGGTCTCGCCTGCGCGCGGAGCGCCACGCTCATCACCAGATCGCCGATGCGCTCCAGGTCGGTGGTGGATTTCAGGGTGGAAAGCAACTGGCGGGCCCGCGCCTCATTGACTCGTGTAATCGCCGCCGGCAAGCGCTCGTCGATCTGACGCTCGATGCGATCGAGTTCCTGTTCGCAATCCTTGATCGCGAGGAAGGCCATGCGGGAAGAACTGGTGAGCAGGTCGCGGACGTTGAAGGCAGCATCGCGGGCGATGAGGCAGGCCTTCAGGGCGAGCTGTGCCAGATCGTCGTCCACTCGCAGTTTCTCCGTCGCGGGCTTGTCGCGAGGCTGACGGGCAGTCGCCTCCGCTTCCTGGGTTCCGGTATGGTGGGATGCTGGCGCTTTGCGTGGCATGGGAAATCGCAGAAACGTGTCGTCACACGCCCGGATCCGGGACGCGATCCAACCAAGCAGTCTAGTCCTTAAATGTGAAAGGATGGTTACAACATTGCTCGGGGGAGCACCACCAGTTACATTGGGGTTGAGCCGCATGAAACCATGCGGCGGAGGGCAGTCTCGTGAATCTTGCTGATTATCTGCGACGCCAGTTCGCTTACGATGAATGGGCGAACCGGGAGGTTTTGAATGCAATACGAGCTGGAGGCGATGCGAACCAGCGATCGCTGCAACTCATGTCCCATATTCTTGCCGCCGAACTGGTCTGGTTGGAGCGGCTGAAACAGCAGCCGCAGAGCGTGCCGGTATGGCCGGAGCCGGATCTGGCGCAGTGTGAGGCGCAAGCCGCCAAGCTGGGTGGGCAGTGGCTGGAGTTTCTCGATCTGATCACCGCGGGGGACGTCTCGCAGTCAATCTCTTACAGGAACAGCAAGGGCGAGGAGTGGACGAGCACGATTGTGGACGTCTTGACTCAGGTCGTGATGCACTCGGCTTATCATCGCGGACAGATCGCCACCCATATGCGCGCCAACGGGCAGACGCCCGCCTATACCGACTTCATTCACGGAGTGCGCCAGGGGCTGGTCAAGTGAAACGAGTATCGAATCAGCATGGAAAGTAGACCGCTCTACGTTTTCACCGGGCTTCAGATTGTGGCGGTTGGCGCTTTGCTTTGGGTTCTTATCACGCGGTCCAGCCCATGGAATGCGCAGCGCTACATCGGAACCGTTTTGGCCCTGATGGGTATCTGCTTCATTGGGGTCGCACGCTTTCAACTGGGAAAGTCTTTTTCCGTAAGGCCTGAGGCTCACGAACTTGTCACCACCGGACTTTATTCGAAGATTCGCAATCCGATTTATGTGTTCGGCATGGTGATGATTACGGGGTTGATTCTGGTCCTGCAGCGGCCGGCTCTGTGGCTGGTTCTGGCTGCTGTGGTGGTCGGACAGACGATTCGCGCTCGGCGGGAAGCGCGTGTTCTGGAGGCGGCGTTTGGCGATGCGTACCGCGAATACCGGCGCAAGACTTGGTTCTAGGCAAAGGGCCGCTCTTTGCCGCTGCCCCTTTCGAAGACGTAATATCTCAGCAATGAAAAGACTGCCTGTCTTCCTTCTTCTTCTTGCGGTGCTGTGCGCCGCCTTCCTGCTGGCGGCCGATCAACCGAAGATTCCACCCATGCCGGGCGCGGTCGCTAACAACGCGGTCGCCGCGCTTAAGAATGGAATTGAAATCTATTCGGTAATGGGGGTCGGCCCTAAAAAAACCTGGGATGACATCACCGCCAAGATGTATATCCTGCGTCTCTCTTCGGGGAAGTGGACCGAAGGTCGTGCGGTGCCCGGAGTGGCCGGGCGATTGGGCGCGTCTGCGATTGGCGCCCGGGGGCAAGTTTTCGTTTTCGGGGGATATGTGGTGGACGGGCAGGGAAATGAACTCACGATCGCCGACGTTAATTCGTACGTGGCCGACGCCCATCGTTGGTACCGCGCGGCTGACATCCCGGTGCCCGTAGACAGCGCGGTCATCGGTGTGAATCATGACCGTTACATTTATCTGGTCGGCGGAAGATCGAAGAATGGGCCGGTCAACAACGTGCAAGTCTACGACGCCGAAAAAAACACCTGGAGCCAGGCCACGCCGTTTCCCGGAACGCCGGTCTTCGGTCACGCTGGGGGCTTGGCCGACGATGCCATCGTCTTCGTCGATGGCGCCAAGAAAAATCCGGCGAGCGGCAATCCGTATGTTGCGTCCGACGAGTGCTGGATGGGTAAGATCGACCGCAAAGATCCAAACAAGATCGAATGGAGCAAACTGCCCCCGCATCCCGGACCGGGGCGATTCGGCATTGTGGGCGGCGGAGTCGAAAAGGACCACAGGGTTGTGTTCTCGGGTGGGACCACTAATCCGCACAACTTCAAAGGTCTGGGTTATGACGGTACGCCTGCGGAAATTTCTCCGGTAACGTTTGCCTTTGAATTGCATGGCAACCGGTGGGACGCGCTTACCGAGGATACATTTGACGTGCGTACCGACGGTCGAGGAATCGTGTCCACGCCGCTGGGGCCGTTAATTCTGGGCGGCATGCTGAAGAATCAGGCGATCTCGGCGCGAGTGTTGGCCCTGCCTAAGAAATAGGGAATTCGCGATGCTGAGGACGCAGCGCTCGGTAGAGCCGGCCTCGATGCCGACTCTACGCTACTTAACGGGCCACGGTGCTGCTGAAAAAACTCCGTTGAATGACGGAATGCTACCTTGGTGGCTAAGCCGCTGGCGATTTTGCGGCACTTACGGCGCGGCTAGAAGCCGCGCCCTTTCAAAACTGAGCCGGAGGCAGCGTTTTTCAGCACGCGGGCTAGGGGGTTGAGGGGGTAAACACAATATTCAGGCCGGTGGTGAAAACCATGTCGTTCTTTTTTGCACTGAGCGGCGGGTTGGTAACGTAGATGTCGCCGAACTGGTTTTGCCAGCCGAACCACTTACTGATCTTGGTTACACTGCCGAAATTAAAGGTCCACCGGTACTGACTCGTATCCTGCAAATCGGGATAGAAATACAGGTTCTGGGTGATTACCGTGCCCTTTCCGATTTTGTGATTCACTTCCTCGCCCAGGGTAAGCGCCACGAATTTGTTGGTTTTGCCGTAGGACGTATAGACCGGGGGGATGCTTCCCACCACCACGGGACCGTTGGAATAGGTTTCGTGCGTGTAGTTCACGCCACCCAAGAAGTTCAAGATTGTGGTGTCGGACTTGATGGCATGGAAGCCGAAACCTGTGCTATAAACTGCGCGCAAGTCGAGGAACTGCAGGGCGTTGGCCATGAAGTCCGCCCCCGCGAAGGCGAACAATCGCGGATTGAGATTGCGGTCGTAACGGATTCCGCCCTGCTCCAGGCTCGCGACGTCGCTGGGAGTAGCAAGATCGTTCTTGGTATTGATGGAACTGGCGTAGAGCGTGATCTTGTCGTTGAGCGTGGGATGGATGGCGTTGAATGCCAGTGCCAGGTTCTCGGTCTGGCTGTTTCCGCGAGCGACCGAAAAGCCCACGTTGACCCCGCCATTCCACCCGTGCATCAGTCCGGGATGCAGGGACTTGTCGTATGCGGTTTGTTCGGCGTCGTTGCGGATCAGGGCCACATCGTCTTTGGGCGCTTCCACGGTGCCGGCGTTTTTGGTGGCAATCTCAAGTTTGCCGTCGGTGGTGGTCACCTGGCCGACTGCCGTCTTTCCATCTTTCAAGCTGATGTGCAGGTCCTCATCGCTCTTGATTTCCTGGACGTCCTCAAATTTGAATGTGACATCTCCCGCGGCCTCGGTGTGCAAAACCAGCGTCTTGCCGTCCGACTTCACCACTGTGCCGGTCAGGCGATCCCCGTTTTTCAAGGTGACCTGATCGGCAAACACAGCCGACGACAGTCCTAAAACTGTAATCAACACGAGTCTTTCAAATTTACACACGTTCTCCAACCTCCAAAGTGGCAGACATTGGAGAAGGAAAAACCAATCGGGGTTGCCTTGAACATAAATAGGGATAGGGCGGCGGTGAGGAAGAGGATTGCTGCCGCGCAAGGCCTAGATCAGGCCTTGGGTTCGGTTTTCTTGCTCGAATCCGTTGAAGCCTGCGGCGGGGGATTATCCTTCATGCCCTCTTTCAGGGCCCGTATCCCCTCGCCCAAACCTTTGCCGAGCTCAGGCAATTTCTTGGGACCGAACACCAGCAAAGCAATAAAGAAAATCACCAGCAGGTGCATCGGTTGAAATAGACCTTCCAACATCGGAGCCTCCAAGGGGCGAACTACAATTCCTAATCATACGCTATCGGATACCCTGGGGGAAGGTCAACCGACTTCGACCGTGGCATTTTATAGCCTTTTCGCCGCCTGTCCACTCTTTTCTATCCCACCCCATCGAGTTCGGTGAATCCGGCCACGGCGAGTTGTGATTTCAGTCACTTCAATCCGATGCCACACTGCGGACCCGCTCGGTTACCTCGGTGATCTTACCTGCTGGTTCCTCGGCGGGCTATGTTTTCGAAGGGGTTCCTGAGAGCGTTTGCAGTCGCATTCCCTCAATAAGCCGCCACCAGCAAGCCAATCCATGCGTTGGGGAGTCCGGTGAGAGTTAAGCATTTAATATTCCCTCTGCTGCTCAGCCTGACAGCTGCCGCTCAGTCCGCCGACAGTCAACCTCAGGTAATCCACGCCTCCGTCAGTCAATCGGTAGATACGACACAACTCGCCGCATGGCTGGCCGGAGGAGTTCCCAGCGGCCGGCTGGCCCGCCTGGTCGCGGAACGCGGGCTTGCCACTCTGCCGACGAATCAGGAACTTCGCCAGCTCGAGTCTGCGGGAGCCGGTAAGGATTTGATCCGCGTCCTCAGTTCGGGAAACGTTCAATCCGCTAAGGTGGGCCCTACCATTCCGGCAGCCCTGCTGAAAGCTGCCACCGAAGTCCGGCAGCAGCATTTCCGCGAAGCCGAAGTCGATCTTCGCGAGGTTGTGGGTTCCGACGGGCAGAATTCCGCCCTGCACTTCGCTCTCGGTGTGATCTACCGGCAGCAAGAGAAATGGGACGAGGCATTCGACGAGCTTGAGCAGGCTACGCGAATCATGCCCGGTCTTCCTGAAAACCACGGCGCCCTCGCCTACCTTTTTTATCGCCTGGACGACGGCCCGAACGCGATTGCCGAGGCCCGAACCGCCCTCAGCATCGATCCCCAGAACGCGGAGGCTTATCAATATCTGGGCCTTGGGCTTTACTCCAATGGTCAGAATCAGGCCGCGGTCCATGCCTATGCCGAGTCGCTGGCCCGCGATCGAGACAACGCTGACACCTATTACGATATGGGGATTGCCCTGCACGCGGACAAGAATCTGCCCCGTGCCATCGCTCTCTATGAGCAGGCCATCCGGCTCAGACCGGCGTTTTGGGAGGCTCATTCGAACCTGGGACTGATCTTGCACGAACAGGGGAACCTCAATCAGGCGGTAGCCGAATATCGCGAGGCCAAGCGGATCGCTCCAGGCGAACCCTCCATTCGCAACAATCTGGGCAATACCTATTGCGATCAGGGAGACTACGACCTGGCCATTGAGGAACTGCACGCGCTCTACAGCCAGCATCCGGAATGGCAGCAAGGGCACGCGTGTCTGGCCAGCGCCTACCTGGCGAAGAAGAACTACGACGCCGCGGTGGAAGAGCTGCGGCTGGCTCTGCAACAGAATCCGACAGGGTCCAATGAGCACCGCATCCTTGGCCAGGCCCTGATGCTCGATAACAAACTGGACGAGGCCTTGCGTGAACTGCGGCTGGCGGTTTCTTTCGATCCCGATTCTGAGTTTGCGCATCACCTGCTGGGCACGGTCCTGTTTCAGCAGCAACAACTGAATGCGGCCGAGAAAGAATTCCGCGAGGCGCTTCGTCTGAAGCCTACGGCGGACAATCACTTCTCGCTGGCGGCCTGTCTGATGAGTATGGACCGCAACGAAGAAGCGTTGTCGGAGCTGGAATTGGCTTCGCGTCTTGATCCCGAGCGCACGCTTTACCGCGCCCGTCGCGAAGAACTTCTCAAGCTGATGAAGGAAACGAACTCGCGCTAACGAGTCGTGCATGGACGGAAAAGACTAAGAGTGGAGAGTTGCGATGGCGACGAATGGAACCCGATCTCAGCAAGCAACAGGAAACGCCGCAGTACATGCGGCTCTGGCAAAGGAAACCAGTGCAGGCCGCATGGATTCGTCCGCATCTGGCCTGGATGCCGCCCGAAAGATCTCGGGATACGGTTTACCGTGCGCGAAATGCCATCTCTACTATCCTGCCGATCTGGATGTTTGCCCCACCTGCAAGCACAATGAGCGCGTTTCGCCAGTTGTGGCCAAAGTGCCGCCCAAAGTTGCACAGGCGGCCGGCGAGCCGATTCCTGATACTTCCGTCGTCGAACAGGAGCGCGAGGAATTTCTTCGTCAATTCAAGTCGCAGCTTTTGGAGGCGCACGCCGGAGTGGCCAATGCTGCTGAATCTGTCTGCAAGTTTGAGGAGCACCATTCTGGCGACTCAGCCCCTGCTGAAATCTGCCAGGCTTGCTATGAGCGCCTGCAGGAGCGGATGGATATTTTCGAAGCCACTCTG
>PLEA01000059.1 GCA_003136335.1 Acidobacteriaceae bacterium
ACGTTGGAGAAGAGCGAGGACTGGCTGACGCCGAAGCGCACCTCCTTGCCCTCCATGTTCCCGGTGGGCTGGCTGGTGATGCCGGCGGCGGCCACCGCCGGGTTGCTCGTGTGCTCGGCGTAGCTCGTAAAGCCGACCCAGACACCGAAGCTCAACACCATCGCTGCCAGCAAGGCGACGCCTTGGCGGATGCTCCCCACCATCTTGCCGAAGGTGTAGGTGAGGGCGAACGGGATGGAAAGAGTGAGGCAGACGAAGAGGAAGTTGGTGAAAGCGGTTGGGTTTTCCAGCGGATGGGCTAGGTCGACGTTGAAGAACCCGCCGCCATTGGTCCCGAGCTGCATGATCGTGCCCATAAATCCCGCGGGACCGCGGGCAATGGTCTGAGTGACGCCGTTGAGGGCGTCGTGGACGCTTACCGGCCCAGCCAGGGTCTGCACGGCGCCCTGGCCAACGACGATGATGCCGGCGACGAAGGTTATCGGCAGGAGGATGTAGAGCATGCAACGGGTGATATCGACCCAGAAGTTGCCGATGGTGGCCGATTGCTTGCGTGCAATGCCGCGAACCAGGGCGACCGCGACCGCGATGCCAATGGCCGCGCTCAGAAAGTTGTGATAGGCCAAGCCCGCCATCTGCGTGAAGTAAGTCATCGCGGACTCGCCGCTATAGTTCTGCCAGTTGGTGTTGGTGGTGAAGGAGGCTGCGGTGTTGAAGGCCAGGGCCGGCGGAACACTCACGATCTTCTGGGGGTTGAACGGCATCCAATACTGCACCCGCTCCAGCAAATAGAGCAGGGCCATGGACGCGCCGCTGAACAGGAGCATGGCGATGGCGTACTCCGTCCAGCGCATCTCGTGCGTTTCGTCCACGCCGGTCAGCCGGTACACCAGCCGCTCGACGGGGCGCAGCACCGGGTCGAGAAACGTTTTCTCGCGGGCGAATACATGGGTCATGAACACACCCAGCGGCTTGGTAACCGCCAGGACCACCGCGAGTAACAGCAGAATTTGGAACCAACCGTTCGCAGTCATGTGAGAATCTCTCCGGTCGCAGCAGCGCGTGCGGCAAGGCAGAAACAGGATCCCATACAGATCGCCAGCAGGATGGCGTCTTTTGCGGCCATCGCTATTTTGTTTTCAGGCGCTCGCAGCCGTGCACGTACAGCACTGCCAGCACCACGAATGCCACGGTTGACGCCACAAAGATTAGATCGAGCACCGGGCTTGCCTCCGTTCAACAGGCCAGAACTTCTTTCAGAACTTCTTTCAAAACTTCGCTCACAACTTCTCGGGCCTGAGCAATGCGTAAAACAGGTAGATACACATCGCCATGCAAATCAGCAATAGTGCCGCGTTGTCACCGGTCATCGGTCGCCACCTATCTTGTTTTTTCTTGTCCGTTCCGCGCGCCGCCGCGGGGTCGCTTCTGGGCCACCCGCGAGCGCGCACGTACCATCGCCACCACGATATTTGCCGAGCTCCGAAAGCGGGGCGGCACTAAGCACGGTGGGCTCTTCCTGTCGAAGCGAGTCGGTCCACCCCGGCCGGATTCGCGCGCTGCCGTGCGGCGAACAGGCCAGCGGTTCTATGCACGGGTCGAGCCGCGGGCAGCCCGATGGGCTGGCTTGGGGCCCGGATTGCGGTCTCGGTCATGAGTTGCGCACGGGCAGATTCACGCGCCAATTTCCTGGCCTCACGCGTAAACGATACCAGTGCAAAAAACAGAAAACCTTCGCCCGCTACACAAAGGATCAGAAAGACAAGTGTTCCCATGGCGACCCTCTAATGGCCGGCCTGTGCGGCGGCCCCTTCATCACGTTGAGGATAGGCGGTCCGGAATTAGGAAGGCGTGAGGGACATATAAGGGTTTTGTAAAGATTCGCCGGCCGATTGCGCCCGATGGCTTGTTGAACACGCCGCGGGGAAAAACGCCGCCGATACTAGAACCGGATACTAAAACCCGATACGAAAACCGGATGCTAAAACCAACGTTGCTACGGTTGGTCCGAGCCGTCCATTGCTGGCTTCGAACATCTTCCGCCACATCGCAGCAGCTTCAGCGACGCCAAACGAGTCATTTGTGATATGAAGACTGTCGCCAGGCAGAACCATATGTCAATTCCAGTATCGAAATTGCTATCCAGAGCGCGAGCCCTCCCCGGCCGGGAACCATCCCGGCGGCCAAGACCGCGGCAGAAGGTTTGCGGTCGGGAAACCACATCGCGCGCCCTCGAGTATTTTCTGACTTTCGCGCTGTGCTTCGTTTCGTTTGGCGCTGCAAGTGCGCTAGCTGGCACTGCGGGCCCAGCCGACCTGACGGCTGAAGAAGGACAGCGCATGCAGCAGCTGCAGGAACGCCTTTGCCAGCGGAGAGAACTGAGCTGCCAGAATGTGACATCTATACTTGCCGATCCACGTCTCACGATTTATGAGCCGCCGGAACCAGCGCCGGAACCAACGTCGGCGCGAGCGAGAAAGGCAACGGAGAGAAATCCATATCTCAC
>PLEA01000602.1 GCA_003136335.1 Acidobacteriaceae bacterium
AGATCTTCTTCGCAGGCGAAAAAGCGCAAGAACGCTCGCCGCTGTTGCGTGCCGTGCTCGCGGATAGTGCCACGCAGCATCGGATAACGGGCCTCGAGTGCGTCGAGGACGGAGCGCTGGGTGACCGGGCCGTCTATTTCGAGCGTCACTTCGCGGTCGACGTGCGCCAGAGTTCGTAGGTGTTGCGGAAGTTCGACTCGAATCATGGTATTTATTTCGATGCGACGCCGGCGATTATTGCCGCCGCATCGCCCTGCCAACTTCGTTCACTTCACCGTGGTTTCTTGGATATAGGTTTCTTGGAGGTAGAGCGCCTTCCAGTCATTGCCCTCGTGAGTCCAGACTTCGCCGAAGATACTGTCTGCCTTTGCCACCTGGCTGCCGGATTTGCTTTCATAGTGCGCCACATAGGTGACCAGCGCGGCGCGGGGTCCGAGCGATTTCACGGTGAAATCCTTAAGGGTGTAACGGATGAGCTCTAACTCGTCCACCGTGGCGAAGTCGGTCTTCTTGTCACCGAACCCGCTTGTGCCCTCTTCAACCATGCGGAAGCCGTCGGCGAGTGCGGCTCCGAGGGACTCTTTGTTTTTGTTCTTGAAATCTTCCCAAACTTTCCGGACCTTCGGCTCGAGAGCGGGTGCGTTCGGGGTTGACTTGGCCGCCTGCTGCTTTTCCTGCGACGTCGCTGCAGTTGTGAGCAATAGAAAGCATGCAACGGCGGTGAGAATCATTTTCATTTCGTTCTCCTGGAGTAAACGCTGTGACGCTAGCAGTTGGAGAGTAAGAAAGTCAAAATCCCTATCCTTTCTCAAAAAACGCGAAAGAGTGGGGCACCGAGATCATTTCTTATCTCATTCTTACCCGGAGTTCACGGCAGCGTTTGGACTTCCACCGACAGCACGGCGGGAAGATCGCGGACGATCGGATTCCAACTGTCGCCTGCATCGGCGGAACAATAGACTTGCCCGCCGGTGGTGCCGAAATAGATGCCGCACTTGTCGAGCGTGTCCACGGCCATGGCGTCGCGCAGGACGTTGACGTAGCAGTTTTCTTGCGGCAGGCCTTTGGTGAGCGCTTCCCATTCGTTGCCGCCGGTGCGGCTGCGATACACGCGCAGCTTGCCTTCGTGGACGTAGTGCTCCCCGTCGCTCTTGATAGGGACGACGTAAATCGTCTCCGGCTCGTGCGCGTGAATATCAATGACGAAGCCGAAATCGGTAGGAAGATTTCCGCTGATCTTTTTCCATTGATCGCCGCCGTCGTCGGAGCGCATGACGTCCCAGTGCTTCTGCATGAACAGGACTCCCGGACGTAACGGGTTCATTGCGATGTGATGCACGCAGTGGCCGACCTCGGCCGTCGGATTAGGAATGTACTTGGAATAAAGTCCTTTGTTGATTGGCTTCCAATTCTTGCCGCCGTCGTCGGTACGGAAAGCGCCCGCGGCGGAGATCGCAATATAAATCCGGTCACGATTGCTGGGATCGAGAATGATGGTGTGCAGGCACATGCCTCCGGCGCCGGGTTGCCATTTGGGGCCGGTACCGTGGCCGCGCAGGCCGGGGAGTTCGTGCCAGTTCTCGCCACCGTCGGTGGAGCGAAACAGAGCGGCGTCTTCGACTCCGGCATAGACCGTGTCGGGATCGGTGAGCGACGGTTCGAGATGCCAGACGCGCTTGAATTCCCAGGGATGTTGCGTGCCGTCATACCACTGATGGGTCGTCAGAGGTTTGCCGCTTCCGGCGGAGGCGTCGTATACGAATTTGTTGCTTACGGCCTTGGGCGGGCCGCCGCCCGGGGCGGGCGATTCGCCGGGAGGCGTTCCGGGCTGGTGCCAGTTTTTGCCTCCGTCGTCCGAGCGCTGAATGATTTGTCCGAACCAGCCGCTGGTCTGCGAGGCGTAGATGCGATTCGGATCGGCTGGCGACCCCTTGAGGTGATACATCTCCCACCCGGCAAAGTGCGGGCCGCTGACCTCCCACTTTTGGCGTTTGCCGTCTGCGGTAAGAATGAATGCGCCCTTGCGCGTGCCTGCGAGGACTCGTACTTTGCTCATGCGTGACTCCTTCCTGAGCGCCCCGATTTTATCTGAGTGGAGGATACGGGAGTCAACTGGATTTCGTCCGCGGGACTGATATGGGCGAGCGCGTGAGCACCTGTGCCGTCCCTTCTGCGGGACTCGCGTGCTTTTTCCATACTCACCCGGCACTTCCTTGCCGCGCTTTCACATGCCGCTGCTTCGCGGCTGGAGTTGAGCGGATTTCGCTCTAACTCTTCTGCTAGATTGATGAGTCGCAGCACAACACAGCGCCGGACTGTTAATGTTGCGTGCTGGCGACCGTCGAATTCGCGCGGGCATAAACGCGCACATAATCCACGAGCATAGTTTGCGGGAAAACAGTGGACTCGTCCGGATTTCCGGGCCAAAGGCCGCCAACCGCGACGTTTACCAACAGAAAGAACGGATGGTCGTAAACCCACTTCGTTCCCTTGGGCAGGTCGGCGGGAGTGCGGGTCGCGTAAAGATGGTCATCGACGTAGAAACGGATCGCGTTCGGTTCCCATTCGACGGCGAAGATGTCAAAGTCGTCGGCGAAGCGCTGATCGCCGGGAAGGGCGTAGGGAGCGCCGATGCCGTTGGCGCCGGAATATCCCGGGCCGTGAATGGTGCCGTGAACCAGCGTGGGCTCTTTGCCGATGTTCTCCATGATGTCAATCTCGCCGCAGGCGGGCCAGCCGGCTTTGTCGATATCGTCGCTCAGCATCCAGAAGGCGGGCCAGATTCCCTGTCCACGAGGGATCTTGATGCGCGCTTCGAAGCGACCATAGGCCTGAGAAAACTTGCCCTGGGTCTTCAGGCGCGCCGAGGTGTAGTTTCTGGTGACGCCGTCCGTTCCTGTGTATTTTTCCTGCAGTACCTTGATGACCAGGTTGCCATTCTGCTGTGAGGCGTTTTCGAGACGCCTGGTGTAGTACTCGAGCTCATTGTTACCCCACCCGCCTCCGCCGGTTTCGGACACCCATTTCGACGAGTCGACCGCGGACCCGTTGGAGCCGTTGAACTCGTCGCTCCAGACCAGTGTCCAGCTGGGAATCGCGGGTGATGGGGCCTGCGCAACCGCAGATATTCCAAGCAGCAAAATTATTCCGAATAAAGCAGGGCGATGCCATCTGGATCTCATCGATCGTCCTTTGAACTGGTGGTGACGCAGTTTGAGCGTCGACGGCATCCGTTCATCCGAAGATCCAAGCTGCACCCCTGGCGTGAAGTTGATTTCCGTGAAATTATCGAGCGTTGTAACTATACTCACGCACTATACTCACACCGAAGCGATTCGTGCCAGGAGAACTCCGTGTCGAACATACAGAGCAGACGAACCTTCCTGAAATTATCCGCCGTCGGATTGACCGCAACCGCAACGGCCGACCTGTCGTCCGCGTTCACAACTTCCAGCGCCCCAGCGCCAGCGGGAGACATCATGGTTCGGGTGACCAGCGGCAAACTCCGCTACGCTTCGGCGGAAAGTTTGACCTGGCGAACTGCCGGCCAGACGGCGGAGAACGCGATTGTGCTGGACCCCAGCAAGAAGTTTCAGGAAATGCTTGGATTCGGCGCGGCATTCACCGACGCCGCTTGCTACATGTTCAACCAGCTTCCCGCGCCGGCGCGCGACGAGTTGTTTCACGAGCTCTTTCATCCATCAGAAATGGGGCTCAACGTTTGCCGAACCTGCATCGGGTCCAGCGACTATTCCACGGAAGTCTTCAGCTATGACGAAGGCGAGCCTGACCCCGAAATGAAGCGGTTTTCGATCGCGCACGACCAGGCTTATGTTCTGCCGATGCTGCGACTGGCGCGGAAAGTGAATCCGGATTTGTTTCTGTTCTCGTCGCCGTGGAGTCCTCCGGGATGGATGAAGGTGGGAGGATCGATGCTGGGCGGTTCGATTCGGCAGCGCTACTTCGGCCCGTATTCGAAATATTTTGTGAAGTTCCTGCAGGCCTATGCTGCGGAAGGCGTGACGGTGCAGGCGGTTACCGTGCAGAACGAAGTGGATACCGATCAGGATGGCAGAATGCCCGCCTGCCTGTTTCCTCAGGAATACGAAATCGGATTCGTTAAGAACCACCTGGGCCCTCTGCTTCGGCAAAGTGGCCTCTCAACGAAAATCTGGATTCTCGACCATAACTACAATCTGTGGGGCCGAGCCATTTGCGAACTCGACGACGAGGAGGTGCGCAAATATTGCGACGCGGTCGCATTTCACGGATATGTGGGCACGCCGGAAATGATGGACAAGGTGCACGAAGCGCATCCCGACGCACAACTGTATTGGACGGAAGGTGGTCCCGACTACACCTCCCCGGACTACGCGACCGACTGGGCAAACTGGGGGAAGACGTTCACGCAGGCGACGCGCCACTGGTGCCAGGCGCTCAGCGGCTGGAATTTGGCGCTCGACGAAAAAGGGCGGCCGAACATCGGGCCGTTTCCCTGCGGCGGGATGGTCACGATTCATTCCCAGACGAAGGAGATTACGCGTAGCGGTCAGTATTGGGCGTTCACGCATTTCTCCCGCAATGTGAGGCGCGGGGCTAAGAGGTTCGAATCGGCTTGCCAAACGGCGGGCATTGAGCAAGTCGCTTTCGAAAATCCTGATGGGCAGAGAGTTCTGGTGGTGACGAACCCCGGGCCCGCGGGAACGGTGAGTCTGAGACAGGAAAACCGGAGCGCGGAACTTGCCTTGGCCCCCGATTCCGTCACCACGCTGTTGTGGAATTGACAGGCACGCCGCCTCCATGAGTGGCTGGGATTACGGCCTGCCTGCCCGGCAGAAAGAATTACACAGAGGTTTGTCGAGCTAGCGTGCCAATTGCCTGAAATTAAAGTGCTTAGGTTTGGTACGGTTTGTGCAACCTTTTTGGGGTTCCTGTCCTCAGAAGGATGCTGGTTGCTTGGCTGGCGAGGACGCGGACGTTTGCGTCCTCTTGAATCGACCCTGCTTGTGCCATCGTCTCATGACGCGGTCTTTCGGGCGGCGGCTGATGCCTCCAGTATTCTGATTTTTGCTCCTGATCTTCGAGACCGCGGCAGAATGTCTGAGGGCCCTTGCCTGGTCAGTCGGAATCCTAGAGCAGCATCTTGCTCCTGAAGTTTGTTAAGGTGGGACCGCCCGTTGAGTTGCGGGCTTCGGAGGACGTGTCAGATGCGATTGCTGAGCGCTCGACTGATCGTCTCGCTGATTCTTGGCGTCACGCTGGTGTCGCTTTGTTCCTCGTATTATCAGGTTCTGGTGTTGAACCGTACCCTAAAGAAGGAGCTGCGGCGGCGTGCCGAGCTTTTGGGTGAGAGTTTGGCAAGCAGTGTGGAACGCGATTTGCAGCGGGACGCACAACGTACGCTGCAGCGCACCGTTCAGCAATTCGCCAACCGTGAACATCTGGCAGGACTCGCAGTCTACGATCGGCAAGGACATCCCATTGCCGTTACGACCAACCTTCAGCCCCTGATCTCGACGGCGCCGGCAATAGTACTGCAGTCTCTTCAGGAAAATCACGACACCGACGCTTTCCTGCGAATGGGCATCGCTTCGATCAACATCTATGCTTTGCCATTGCATCGGGGAGACGAACTCATCGGCAGCCTGGCGATCGTTCACGACTCGGGATACATCAAGGGAGAGAGTCTTCGCATCTGGCGCGAGACCTTCCTAAGCGCGTTAGCACATGTTTTTCTGATCGTCCTGATTACGTTGCTGATCGTCCGCTGGAGCATCACGGGACCGATCGCGCGGACCGCCAACTGGATGAAGGCTTTGCGCACCGGGCGCGGCGTGGTGCGAATCAAAGTGCCGGATCTGGAAATGTTTCGTCCGCTGGCGCGGGAGGTGGCGACCTTTGCCGAGAGCCTGAACGTAGCCCGGTCGGCTGCCGCGTTGGAAGCTCGATTGCGTGAAACGGGCGAATCCATATGGACGGCTGATCGGCTGGCGGTGCACGTTCGCGCGCGACTGGAAGAGGGCAGGCTGTTTGTGGTCTCGAACCGCGAACCTTACATGCACGTGCGCCGCGGCAAATCCGTCGAAGTCAATGTGCCGGCGAGTGGCCTGGTCACAGCGATGGAACCTGTGCTTCGCGCCTGCGACGGCACCTGGGTAGCGCACGGGTCTGGCGACGCCGATCTGGAAACCGTGGACGCGCATGACCGGTTGCTGGTACCGCCCGATGATCCGCGATATGTTCTGCGGCGAATCTGGCTTACGAAGGAGGAAGAGGAAGGGTATTACTACGGGTTTGCCAACGAGGGACTTTGGCCTCTCTGCCACATTGCCCATACACGTCCGCTGTTCCGCGCCAATGACTGGCAGCATTATCAGGAAGTGAACCGAAAGTTTGCGGACGCGCTGCTGGAAGAAATGGAGAATATCAACCGGCCGGTGGTATTGGTGCAGGACTACCATTTCGCGCTGGTGCCCCGCATGATCAAGCAGAGCAGGCCCGATGCGCGCGTGGCCATTTTCTGGCATATCCCGTGGCCGAATCCGGAGGCCTTCGGAATTTGTCCATGGCAGCGCGAACTGGTGGACGGGTTGCTGGGCGCCGACCTGGTCGGGTTCCACATTCAAGCCCATTGTACTAATTTTCTGCAAACGGTCGACCGGATCGTTGAGTCTCGCATCGACTGGGAACATTTCTCGGTGCAGCGCCTTGACCATCGGACGACGGTGCGTCCGTTCCCCATTAGTGTGGAATTCGCGGATGCAACCGCAAACCGGTCGCGGGAATCAGCCTCTCGCGAATCCTCCTATGAAGAGCGGGGGGCGCTTCTGAAGGCGCTGGGCGTGGAAGCCGCGCTCATGGGTGTAGGCGTCGACCGAATGGACTATACGAAGGGGATTTTGGAAAGGTTTTTAGCCGTGGAGCGCTTTCTGGAAAAGTATCCGCGCTACCAGGGTGTCTTTACTTTTGTGCAGATTGGCGCTCCCAGTCGCACCCACATCAAACGCTATCACGACTTGCAGGCCGAACTGGAGGCGGAAGCCGACCGCATCAACTGGCGATTTCAGGCGAACCAGTGGAAGCCCATCGTCCTCCTGAACCGGCAGCACAGTCACAAAGAGATCCAGCCTTATTATCGTGCTGCTGACTTGTGCCTGGTGACCTCTTTACACGATGGCATGAATCTGGTGGCTAAGGAATTCGTTGCTACCAGAGAGGACGAGCGCGGGGTGCTTATCCTGAGTTGTTTTACCGGTGCGGCGCGGGAATTGCGCGACGCTCTTCAGATCAATCCTTACGACATCGATCAGACTGCGGAGGCGATTCGGGCGGCGCTCGAAATGCAACCCGAAGAGAAGCAGATGCGTATGCAGCGAATGCGAAAGCTGGTGCGTGAACATAACGTCTATCGCTGGGCGGGAAGTCTGATTGGGGAGCTGTGCGAGGTGCGACTGGATGTTGCCGAGGGTGGCGGGCCCAAATTCCGCGCGGGCGCCTCTGTAGCGTAACGCAGACCCGACGATCCCGGCAACCCGAATACCCGGAATTTTCATTCAGCGGTCAGCCCGATACAGATAACCTCAGGCCGCGGAATGCCCGACTTCGCGCGGCCCAGGGGACAATGCCCCGGAACGGAAGCGTACAATAAGCCTTTCACGCACCTTCCCGAGTTTCCTTCTCAACTTCCAAAGTTGCATGGGCCAGATCGAAATACGCGGGCGGTAGTCTGGGAACAGTCTTCCTCCCGATCGCGCGTGAGACTGGGCCCTTCTTTTCTATCTGCCAGAGCAGAGTTTCTGCCGCAGATTCGCCCAATTCCGATAGCCATGTCCGCGTATCATCCGCGAACGGCTCCAGCAGAGTCATGCAGCCGAGATCCACGGAAGCTACGGGAAAAGCGAGGTCCGGCGGCAGGGGTGCATCGATCGCGATTACGCCTTCGATCCCTCGCTGCTGAAGCTGGACAGAAACACTGCGCCACTCCGCCGTCGAATCCCACGATCCGAGAGCGAGCAAATATCCTCTGCGATGCAACAGGCGTTCGACGCCGGCCAGCACTCTGGCCACGGGCGCAAGGCCGATATCAGAGGTGCCGGCCGCAACCAGCCGGGTCCGCTTAGTTCGCAAGGACCGCGCCCACAAATTCGGACGATAGTTCAGCTCGGTGACCGCACGGAAGACTCGATCTTTTGTCCGCTCGGGAATCGCCTTCGACGCAGGTGTCCTGTTTAAAATTGCAGAGATCGTACACGGAGCCAGTCCGACTCGTTCGGCCACAGTTCGCAGGCTGGCCACAGCTGTTTTGTCCGACACACTTCCTCCTCATCCTGTCGATTCAGGATTCTCAAACCTTCTCACCTGGCGCAGTTCTTACCTTAAGACGAAGTCAACTGCATACGGGAAACCCATTCGTGGGGAAACCAAACTGCGAAAGTCTGGAAAGCCTTCTGCGACGTTGCAGAATAAGTATTAGCCACTTTGCGGCAGAGTGGCCAGATAGTCCAACTCAAAAAATCCATCGCAAAGATCAGTGTCGCGAGGGTGGGAGAAGGTGTTATTGACGAGCTTCTATTTTCTTACCATCTGGCCGCGCCGGCGGGCTTCCTCGCAGGCCGCGACCGGATCGCGCCCGGTGACCTGTTTGTACCATGCGCGATGGAATGTCCAGGCCCAGGCTTCGCTGAAGGCGCCGCGAATCATCGCCTGAAAAGTCCCGGGCTCGCCGATTGTGCTGAGATAAATGTGAATAAAAATTCCGCCCAGCATGATCACGGCGGAGATATCGTGCAGAATATAGCTGATCGCGACCGGCCAACGGCCAAAGGTGCGAGCGCCCTTCCATAAGATAATCCCGGTGATCACAAAAACCACGGACCCGGCGACGATCTCCCAGAATTGCGCTTTCTGTCCGCCGTTGAAGAAGCCCGTGTCGGGCGGATCCTGCTTTTCTTTACCGCCGGCGATGTTTCGAAGATTGCGCATCCACCTCGAGTCGGCTGCCGTCCATAGCATGGGCTGAATCCAGTTCAGCATTTGCAGTCCGAAGAAAACGACAAATCCCACACCGAACCAGGGATGCATTTCGCGACTCAGCGGGCCGCCTCCAAAGACGGGTGTGAACCAACGGAAAAGCCAAGGCAAGTAAATTCCAAATCCGGTGAACAACGCGAGAAAAAAGAAGAGGGCAACCATCCAATGCAGGAATCGCGTATAAACCCGGTGACGCAGCAGTTCGCCTTCGTAGACTTCGTTCTGCCCGATCTGATCGAAGGCGTTGCGCGCTTTGTCATCGAACCGTTCAATCGCAGTGGACATCAGTTCTCCTTTCTTCTTAGCTTTCCTTCTCCCGAAGCGGTTCCTTGAGCGGCGGTTCGGGTTGCGGCCGGCGTGGTCCTACCGTCACATAATGGAACAGAACCCCTGCCAAACCGAATAGCGCGAACGTTCCCAAGACCGGCTTAAACAGCCACTTCCATACGGTGTAACTCCACGGGATCACCGGATTTTTAGGCAGACCGCCGTAGCGCTCCGGATTCTCCGCGTCATGCAAGACGTAGACGACGTGCGTGCCGCCGATCGATTGCGGATCGTACACGCCGGCTTTCTCAAATCCGAAGTTCTCGCGGAGTTGTTTGGCGCGTTCTTCCGCGATGTACTTCATGTCGTCCTTGGTGCCAAATTTCAGGCATCCGGTGGGACAAGCCTTGATGCAGGCGGGCTCCAGTCCTCCGCCGACGCGGTCGGAGCACAACGTACACTTGTAGACTTTCTTCGTAGCCGGATTAAATTTGGGAATGTCATAAGGACATCCCGAGACACAGAACTCGCAGCCGATGCAGTTTTCCTGCTGGAAATCAACGATGCCGTTGGTGTATTGCACGATGGCGCCGTCGGCGGGGCAGGCGCGCAGGCAGCCCGGATCGGCGCAGTGCATGCACTGGTCCTTGCGCATGAGCCACTGGATGGTGCCGTCCTCGCGCTGATGCTCATTAAACTTGATCAAGTTCCAGAAATTCCAGCGCGTGGCCGGCATGGTCTGGTAGGTGTTGTCGAACGTGGTGGGACTGAACGGCATGTCGTTCCACTCCACGCACGCGACCTCACATGCCTTGCAGCCGATGCAAATCGTGGTATCGATCAGCTTGCAGACTTCCGCGTCGCGCTGCATGTCGAAACCGGCCGACGGCCCGGAGTGTCCCGAGATTTGTTTGATCTGAAGTGTCTTGCGGTCGCTCATTATTTTGCTCTCGGTTGCGTGCTCGTTTCGCCGCTTAGGCCTTTTCGATCTTCACCAGAAATCCCTTGAACTCTGGGGTGAACGCATTCGGGTCGATCACCGTCGGGGTGAGCTGATTCGCCAGCGACCTCGCCGTCTTGCCTTCGTCTTCGGCAATCCCACGGAATCCCCAATGAATGGGGATGCCGATCTGAAACATCTCCTTGCCGTCGATTTTCATGGGGCGAATGCGGCGCGTGACCATGGCTTTGGCGATGTAGTGGCTGCGCGCGCTGGTGACTCGGACTTTTTCTCCGCCGGAAATGCCCATGCGATCCGCCAATTCCGCCGGCACCTCCACGAACGGCTCCGGCACCAGCTGCACGTTCATGGGATTGTTCTTGGTCCAGTAGTGATAGTGCTCGGTTAAGCGGTAGGTCGTGCAAATCACGTTGAAACCCTGCTCCACAGTGCCGTACTTGTCCATATCGGTTTTGTACTTCTTCACCACCGGATTCGTGGATTGATTTGGATGCAGCGGATTCAAAATCGGGCTCTCGATCGGCTCGTAGAATTCGGGGAATGGGCCGTCCGCCATGGCCCCCAGCGGTACGAACAGCCGGCCAATGCCCTCGGGATTCATGATGAACGGTCCCATGTGATCTTTTGGTGGGGAATCGGCCTTGAAGTCGGGGACGTCGACTCCGGCCCAGGATTGTTTCGACTCGTCCCACCAAACCTGACGGCGAGCCTGATCCCAAGGCTTGCCGTCGACATCGCACGAGGCGCGGTTGTACAGTACCCGCCGGTTCAACGGCCAGGACCACGCCCAGTTCGGATACACGCCCAGACCCGACGGATCCTCGGTGCCGCGACGCTGAGTCATTGCGCCGGCTTCAGTCCAGGAGCCGCAGTACAGCCAGTTGCCGGAAAGAGTGGTGCCGTCATCTTTAAGCCAGGCGAAACTGGGCAGTTGCTGACCGGCTTTGATGGTTACATTCGTTTTGGGGTCGGTGATGTCGGCGGTCGCTTTTCCGTTGATCTCCTTTGCGACCTCCGACAGCGACGGGCTGTAGGGATTGGTGTAGGCAAACGATGCGTTCAGGATCGCGTCGGGGAATTTGCCGCCCTCCTTCTGATACAGTTCGCGAACTTTCAGAAATATCGTGGCCAAGATTTCCTGATCCAACCTGGCTTGACCGGGCGGCGGCAGCGCGACATTTTTCCATTGCAGCCAGCGGGCGGAATTTACAAACGTTCCATCTTTCTCGGCGAAACCCGCGCCCGGCAGGCGATAGACAGTAGTGTTAATCTGCTTCATCTCGTCGGTCGAGATGCCGGGAGCGCGCCAGAATTCGCTGGTCTCATCGGGATAGATTTCGCAAACCACCAGCCAGTCGGCCTTCTTCAACGCGTTAATGTTTTTCTCCGAATCCGGCCCAATCATTACACCATTCATGCCGAAGGCGAAAATGCCCTTGACCTTGCCTTCGTACATATCGTTCCAGATGTTCACCCAGGAATAGTTGCGGTCGATCTTTGGCAGGTAGTGAAATGCGAAGTCGTTTTCCTTGGTCGCCGCCGGACCGTACAGCGCTTTGAGCAACGACACGGTGAACTTCGACGTGTTCGACCAGTAGTTATACGAATCCCACGGGTCGGGCTTGGACACCGTCGGGGTGATTCGCTTCACGTACGTGGCGAGATCAACGTCGGCGGGGTTAGGCATTTTCAGATATCCCGGCAGAATGTCGAAGATGCCCGCCATATCGGTGGCGCCCTGAATATTCGAGTGTCCACGCAGTGCGTTCACGCCCCCGCCTGCGCGCCCTATATTCCCCATCAGCAACTGCAGCATTGCCGCGGTGCGAATAATCTGGGTACCGAAACTATGCTGGGTCCAGCCCACCGCATAGATGATGGTCGACACCTTTTTCATGTCTCCGTCTTTGCGAACCGAGGTGTAAAGATCGGTGGCTTTCAGGAACTGATCTTGCGGAATTCCGGTAATGCGCTCGACCATCTCCGGGGTGTAGCGCTCGTACTGCTTTTTGAGAAGTTGGAAGACGCAGCGCGGATGCTGCAGGGACAGATCAAACGCAATTTTCGGCGGCAACATCGGTCCGGGTGCGGCTCCGCCTTTCGCTCCGGCCGGACTCGCAGCTTGATGCCCCTGTCCTTGCTCTGTGTCGCTGCCCTGCGCATGCGGTGCGGGTGGCTCTTGTCCGGCCGGGGTTGGCATGACCGGCTTCCCGGTTAGGTCCCCGCCTTCTTCGTAGTTCCAGGTTGCCTTATCGTAAACCTGCTTCTCCGGATCGAATCCTGAGTACAGCCCGTCATCCGGAAGCTTGAATCCGTCTTTGATGATGAATGCGGCATTCGTGTAGTTGAGCAGGTAATCGTGGGCGATGCGGTTGTTCTGAATGGCGTAGTTGATCACCCCGCCGAGAAAGGCAATGTCGGAGCCCGCGCGAATCTGCACATACATATCCGCAGTCGCGGCGGTTCGCGTGAGGCGCGGATCGACCACGATCGTCTTCGCGTTGCGATGAATCTTGGCTTCAATCGCCCACTTGAAGCCGCAAGGATGGTTTTCGGCTGGATTCCCCCCCATGATCAACATCATGTCGGTGTTCTTGATGTCGATCCAGCCATTGGTCATCGCCCCGCGTCCGAATGTTGGCCCCAAACTGGAGACCGTAGGGCCATGTCAAACCCGAGCCTGGTTTTCCAGGTAGCAGACCCCCAGGCTGCGCATGCTTTTGACCACCAGATAATTAAATTCATTGGTGTCGGTGCAGCCCCCGGTGAAGGCAATGCCCTCGCAGCGGTTCACGGTGTGGCCATTCGCGTCTTTCTCCAGGAACGAGTCTTCACGCGTTTTCTTCACCCGCTGTGCGATTTCGCTGTAGGCCTGCTCCCAGGAAATGTCTTCCCAATCGGTGGCTCCCGGCCGCCGCACTTGCGGCTTGAGCAGCCGCCGGTCATTCATGATGTCCTGTTCGAGCGATGAACCTTTGGGGCAGAGAGTTCCGCGGTTGATGGGATGGTCGGGGTCGCCTTCGACGTGGACCACCTGCGGGATCGCGTTCTTGGCCTTGTCGCCGAGCGTGTAAATAATGACGCCGCAGCTCACCGAACAATAAGGACACGTGCTGCGCGTTTCGCTGGCTCGGGAAATTTTCAGGTTCTGGGTCTGGGCGTAGACCGGAGTGAGATCGAATCCCAGTGCGGAGAGGCCTGCTCCGCCAAGGATGGAACCTTTAAGAAACGTTCTGCGGGAGAATTCCATTGAAACCTCCAGCAATCTAAAGCACGCGTTCAACCGTCGCGGACTACAGGGCAACTAGTGTGAGACGGAGATTGAAGTTTGCGGCCGCGGCGTTTTTACTCGACCGACGACCGAATCGTTATTCAGACCGATTCCGGAGACTATAACGCTGCGGCCGGAAGGGAGTCAATGCTGGAAAGTAAAAAAGGTGATCTTAAATAATTGCGTGCGCGATTCCTGGGTTGCTCTCAATCTGCGACTGGGCTGATAATCTGCCGATGACAGTCTCTCCCTGGCAGCGTCGGATTCATCGCGCGCAAGAACTTGGCAGCCAGCATCCATTTTCTGCGGAAATGCTCGGGTTCTACGTTCACGTCGCTCGCTTTCAGGAAGACTTGCATCAGCGGCTGAGCAAGGCTTTGCCTTGGGCATCGCAGTCTGCTTCCGTCCATACTGAGCTTAGTCGGGATGAGCTAGAAAATCTCAGTTCCAGGTTCGAGTCGTTTCTGTCCGTGGCCGAAGCGCACGGCCCCAAACCGTTGACCGAACTGAGCCGCGAATTGCGCACTCGCGGCAAAGACTTCTGGTCTGAGTTGCTGCGAGGCGCTTGGACCGCGCTCTCCCCCTCCGACGCACAGGGCCTGCTAGCCTTTACGTTTCTTCAGCCCTACGCCGAACTGTTGCGCTCTCGTGCCTCGCTGCGCCCGGCTCCGACTGCGCACGCGCTGTGTCCTTTCTGCAATCGCAAGCCCGGCTTGGGTGTGTTGCGCCAGATGGGCGATGGTGGCGCGCGATCCATGATCTGTGCTTTCTGCCTCGCCGAGTGGGAGTTTCGCAGGATCGTTTGCCCCGGATGCGGCGAAGAAAACGACCGCAAACTTCCGGTCTTTTCCGCCAGCGATTTCGATTACATTCGCGTGGAGTGCTGCGACGCCTGCAAGACCTATATCAAGAGCGTGGACCTCACAAAAAATGGACGCGCCGAACCGCTGGTCGACGAACTCGCCTCCGCTCCACTCGATCTTTGGGCACGCGAACACGGCTACGCCAAACTGCAAAGCAACCTGCTGGGAATGTAGCGCTGCATTCTCAGCGCTGCCCGACCGTTTTGACTACCACGTCGTTCTCCAGTAGCCTAGCGGTCTCCCTATGAGTTCGACTTCGCCAGCGATTTCGGTGCAGGGCCTCAAGAAGTCCTACGGCGAGGTAGAAGCCGTGAAGGGAATCGACTTCGAAATCCAGCCGGGGGAAGTGTTCGGACTGCTCGGACCGAACGGCGCGGGCAAGACGACGACGGTGGAGATTCTCGAAGGACTGCGTCCGCGCACGGGTGGTCAAGTCGCCGTTCTCGGTTTCGATCCCGACAAACAGCGCCAACGACTCAAAGACCGCATCGGCGTATGCCTGCAGGCGACGAACTTGCCGGAGAAAATCCGCGTTCACGAAGCCATGGACGTGTTCGCATCCTTCTACAGCCGCAACGTGAATCTCGACCAACTACTGAAGCGTTTGCAGCTCGAAGAAAAGCGGAACGCCTTTTACGGCACGCTTTCGGGAGGTCAGAAGCAGCGGCTCGCTCTGGCCCTAGCCCTGGTAAACGATCCGCAGCTCATCTTCCTCGACGAACCTACGACCGGGCTTGATCCGCAGGTCCGGGCGGAAATCCACACGTTGCTGGAGGAGTTGAAGCGCGAACGGCGCACGATTCTCCTGACCACGCATTACATCGAAGAGGCCGAGCGGCTGTGCGACCGTGTCGCCATCGTCGACGAAGGCCGCATCATCGCGCTCGACACGCCGAGCCGCCTGCAACAGCAGAGCCGCAACGCATCGAGCATAGTCGTGACTTGTGCCACACAGTTCCCGGATCCGCGTCCCGCATGGGCGGAAGCCACCGAGAGCATTCTTGATTCCAACGGCCACACCTTGACAGTCCGCTCGCGCCGTCCGGCGGCCACGCTCGTCGATCTGGTGAAGTGGATTGACCAGCAAGGGCTCGAACTGACCGATGTTCGCTTGAAGCAGCCGAGCCTCGAAGACGTGTTCATCGAGATGACCGGAAAGAGCCTTCGCCAATGAAAAGCTACAAGGCTTTGATTGCAATCGATCTGAAGCTGGCTCTGCGCAACCGGTCTGTCATTTTTTTCAACTATCTTTTCCCGCTCATTTTCTTTTTTATCTTCGGACAGGCAATGCACGCCGAGCGCGGCGCAGCCATCACGATGGTTATCGCCATGGTCCTCATCATCGGTATCCTCGGCAATGGACTAATGGGCGCCGGCATACGAGCGGTACACGAACGCGAAGCCAACATTCTGCGCCGCTACAAGGTTACGCCCATCACGCCCGCTCCCTTGCTCGTTGCTTCCGTGGTGACCGGCTGGATTCTGTATATGCCGAACGTGATTCTTATTCTCGCGCTGGCACACTTCCTATACGGAATGCCGTGGCCCCAATCGATGGGCTCGATCCTCGTTTTCATTTCTGTGGCCATCGCCGGCTTTCGCGCCATCGGACTGATCCTCGCTTCGGTTGTGAACTCGATGCAGGAAAGTCAGCTGATCGTGCAGTTGATCTATCTTCCCATGCTGTTCCTGAGTGGCGCGACATTTCCTCTCTCCATGTTTCCGCCCTGGCTGTTGTTGATAACGCAGTTCGTCCCTGCGAGCTACATGGTGACGGGCATTCAAGGAATGCTTCTGCGGCAGGAAGGCATCGGGGCGAACCTTGAGCCCATGTTGGCGCTGGTGCTCACCACGTTCGTCGGCCTTTTCATCGCTTACAAATTATTTCGCTGGGAAAAAGAAGAGAAGATTCGCGCCTCCGCGAAGCTCTGGCTGCTGGCTGTGCTGGCTCCATTCCTGTTGCTGGGCGCATGGCAGATGCATACCCGCAGCGGCATCGCCAAGACCAAGGTTCTGAACCGGCAACTCGCCCGCGGCGATACCTATCTGATTCGCGGAGCCCGCATCTTCGTCGGCAACGGCACCGTCATTGAAAATGGAACCGTGCTGGTGCGGGGCGGAAAAATTGCCGAAGTCTACGAGGGGGCCGGTCCCGATCCCAAGTCGGTAAAGGCGGAGGTCGTCGAGGCGGAGGGTAAAACAATTCTTCCCGGGCTGATTGACGTTCACGTTCATCTCGGGGCGCCCGGCGGCTTCTATCCCGACATGAGCAAGTACGATCCTGAGAAAAGCATGCTGCGCGAACTGGCTGCCTATTTGTACAGCGGCGTGACCACCGTCCGAAGCGTGGGCGACGGCTTGGACAGCGTGCTCAAGGTGCGCTCTACGGTCAATGGCGGTGAGGTCCTGGGCGCGGAATTATTCACGTGCGGGCCGCTGTTCACGGCACCCGGAGGACACGGCACCGAATATTTCACAGACCTTCCGGCCAACATTCGAGCGAATGTTGAAAAACAATTCACGCGTCTTCCGGCTTCCGCCGAACGAGCCAGGCAGCAAGTGGATGAATTGAAGAAGCAAGGAGTCGACTGTATTAAAGCGATTCTCGAGGCTGGCGCGGGCGGGCGGGTCTTCAACCGTCTTGATACTGGATTGTTTAATGCCGTTGCTCAAGCGGCGCACGCGGATGATCTGCCGCTGGCGGTTCACACGGGAGATGCTCGCGATGTCGCGGACGCGGTGCAAGCCCAGGCCAACTCCATTGAACACGGTTCTTTTCGCGAAGCGATTCCAGCCGCGGTGTTTGATCAGATGGCCAAGCAGGGAACGTTTTACGATCCGACCTTGAGCGTAGGCGAGGCGTTCAAAGATTTCGCAGCCGGCAAGACCGGCCTGCTGAAGCGTTCTCTCGTGCAGCAAGTGGGACCGCCGGAACTGCTGCAGGGAACGGAAGACGCTCTCGCCTCGAAGGACACCGAGTCGATGCGCGCGGCGCTGAGCCGCTACCCCATCGATATGCGGGTTGCCGTCGATAACCTGAAGCGCGCTCACCAGCACGGAGTCTCACTTGTCACAGGCAGTGACGCGGGAAACTTTCTCGTAATTCACGGGCCCACCGTGCAACATGAACTTCAACTCTGGGTGCAAGCCGGAATTCCGGCGGCCGTGGCATTGCAGGCCGCCACTTTTAACGCCGCTCGGCTGTTGCGAGCCGAGAAGCGAATTGGTTCCATCCAACCCGGCAATGACGCCGATTTGCTCGTGGTCGACGGAAATCCTCTTGACGATATCACCGCTACCGAACGCATCTCCCTGGTCGTTTTCAAGGGCGAGCGCGTCGACCGCACTGCACTGTTCGATCAGCACTGATCAAGAAATCCACGGTGCTGCTATCCTTGAATTGTGAGGAGCCGCTTTCCATCTTCCGGCGATCAGAAGCTGATCCAGATCGTGGACTCCGCGTTAAGCGATGTGACCCGTAGAAGCGGAAAATGGCTGGTCTGCCGCCCGGGATGCACGCAATGTTGCATCGGCGGGTTCTCCATCAATCAGCTCGATGCCTTCCGCTTGCGCCGAGGACTCGCCGATCTGGAAAAGCGTGCTCCGGAACGTGCGGCACAGGTTCGCCAGCGTGCGCGCGAGTCGGTGGCGCGTCTGTCGCCGGAGTTTCCGGGCAATCCGATCACTGGCGTGCTAGACGAAGGGGAAGAGGCGGAGCAACTGTTCGCCGACTTCGCCAACGACGAGCCTTGCCCGGTGCTCGATCCTGTGACAGGAAATTGTGAACTGTATGAATCCCGCCCAATGACCTGCCGCGTTTTCGGTCCGCCGGTGCGGTCGGAAGAAGGGTTGAGTGTTTGCGAACTCTGCTTCCAAGGCGCGTCGGATGATGAGATTGCCGCCTGCGAGATGAAGCCTGGTCCGGACGACCTGGAATCGCGCTTGCTCGAAGAACTCGAAAAAAGTACAGGAGCGCGCCGAAACACAATCATCGCCTTCGCCCTGGCATCCTGATTCCAATCAGGC
>PLEA01000007.1 GCA_003136335.1 Acidobacteriaceae bacterium
GGATAGAAATAATTCTTGCGCGCAAAAATGGAAGTCTCGTTGATGCGGCACTGCAGTGCCATCGCCGCCAGGGTGGCGAACTCCACGACTTTCTTGTTCAGCACCGGCAGCGCGCCGGGCATCCCCAGGCATACCGGGCAGACGTTCGAATTCGGCGGCGCTCCGAATCGCGTCGAGCAGGAGCAGAAAATCTTAGTCGCCGTCCGCAGCTGAACGTGAACTTCCAGCCCGATGACCGGCTCATACGTGGTGCGGGCGGCAAGGGAATCGACCGGCGTGGTGACCATAGGTAGAGATTATAAAGGCCCGCGTAGCGCGGGATCACGGTTAGGGTAAGGTCGCTCCTTCAAGAAAATGAGTAACCAGCGTAAGGACGACATCTCCTCCTCCCACTGTCATGACGATCGGTTCAGTCGAGATGCGACTCCTTTGGCAAACCGGCCCTAAGCGCGCTCATAGCTCTTAGTCCGTTTTCTGCGGCGTGCTTAGATATTTGTCAACTGAGATTTCGAAATACATTAATTCGCTTCCCCCCGCATCATCCACGCCCGTGATGTCGATGTTCGCGCCCGCCAGAGGCGACGAGATGCCGCCCACGTCAAAAAATAAAAATCCTGATTGCGTGCCGTGCGGCTCGACCGCCTTGGCCGCGAATTGCGAGGACTCGATCTCCTCCATCTCTTTCTTGCCGATAGTGCCCTTCGCTTTGTGCGGGATCGGAAGTGGAACCGGGCTCGGCCGCGGGCTGGCCTGCGGATTCGAGAGGCGCCGATACAGGTCGTTCGGAGGAACGGGAGTGAGCTTCGAGTGATTGCCCGTGATCAGCGTGATTTCCATATTGGCGATGGAGATCGGTTGATCCCCATCGTTGGTTACCACGAAAAAGACCGGCAGAAAGCCGTGCGGCGCGAAGTCCACAGAAAAGATCTTGGCCTTTTCCGGCGTGTCGTAGGGGTCGGCGGCGATCGCGACTTTCGAGTCGCGATGGAAATCGTGCGCCGGATAGTTGATAGCGGACCGCGCCACCGGCTTCACGAAGTTCTTGCCCGCCACAAGCATCACCGGAAAAAACAACGCAGCGCAAACGGCCGCGACGACGGCGCGATGGGCGGATCGCAAGGACGGCATAATTCTGATTATAGAAGGCGAGTGCGCATCGAGCTATCCCACCTTCGCAAAGAACGCCAAAGAGTGGGGCACCCGCCGCCGACAAGGCGGTTTAGAATGGCTCAGCTTGAGCTATCTTCTCTACAGTCTGGCGCTGGCGGCGGGAATGCTGTTGAGCCTGCCTTATTGGCTCTACCAGATTCTGCGCCATGGCAAATATCGCAGCGGACTCGCCCAACGCATGGGCAGAGTTCCTTCGCGACTGATCGAGTCTGACGCAGGCTTCCCAGCGGAACCGCAGCGCAATCGTAGCGCCGCCGTCCCGGCGGCAGTCGCGGGAGCCTGCCCTGAGCTTGCCGAAGGGGCGTCTGGCCCGCGCTCCCGCCCAGGGCGCGGCATCTGGGTGCATGCCGTTTCCCTCGGCGAAGTACTCGCCGTCAGCGGATTGGTGGAGCAAATACGGCGAAATTTCCCGCACCATCGAGTGCTGGTGTCGACCACGACTGACACTGGACAAGAACTCGCGCGCCAGCGCTTTGGCAAAGAGAACGTGTTCTACTTCCCAATGGACTTTGCCTTCGCCATTCGGCCTTATCTTCGAGTCCTGCAGCCGGAGCTAGTCGTGCTCGCCGAAACCGAGTTCTGGCCAAACTTCCTGCGCCTGGCGCACGCCGGCGGGGCGCGCATCGCGGTGGTCAACGCGCGCATTTCCGACCGTTCGTGGCCGAACTACCGCCGCTTCCGCTGGGCCCTGCGGAGGATGCTGGTGCACGTCGACCTGTTTCTGGCGCAGACGCTGCAGGATAGCGCCAGGCTGCAATCGATCGGCGCCGAAGCGCAACGCGTGCAGGTCACGGGAAATCTTAAGTTCGACATGTGTTTGCCTTCCTCTCCGCCGATTGTGGAGAGCCTCCGCCAATCGTTCGCGGCAGAAGGCGCCGGGCCCGTCCTGGTGTGTGGCAGTACCGTTGAAGGTGAAGAACCTCTGCTGCTGAAGGCTTTTGAGAACTTGCGGGTGGGGCATCCGCGCGCGGTGATGATTCTGGCGCCTCGACATCCCGAGCGCTTTGACCAGATTGCGATCCTTCTGCGGCAGTTGGATATTCAGTCTTTCCGGCGCTCTCTATGGCAGGGGGAAAAGCTCGCCGGTCGAGTGCTGCTGGTGGATTCCATCGGAGAACTGGCTGCCCTTTATGCCCTTGCCGATGTTGCGTTCGTCGGCGGAAGCCTGGTGCCGCGCGGGGGACACAATATTATCGAGCCCGCGCAACACGGCGTGGCCATTGTTACCGGGAACCATACGGAAAATTTTCGTGACATTGTGGCGCTATTTCAAAGCCGGGACGCCGTGCGCATCGTCGGCATGGCGGAGTTACCCCTGACTCTGATGCAGTTGCTCGCCGACGACGCCGAACGGCGCGCGCTCGGCCGGCGCGCGGAAGAAACGATGCGTTCGCAGATGGGCGCGACGTTGCGGACACTGGAAGGACTGAAGACTCTCATGGCGGACGGCCGCGATCCCCTGCCGGTTTCGGCTCAGGCCGCGCACACAGATTGAATCCCCTCTCAGCCATCTACGGTGGCGTGGTCCGAACACGCAACGCGCTTTATGACCGGGGAGTTCTCCGGGCGCGGCGACTGCAAGCTGCGGTCATCAGCGTGGGCAATCTTTCCGCAGGCGGATCGGGAAAGACTCCGTTCGTACTTCTTTTAGGCGAGTTGCTCCAGGCGCGTGGAATCAAGTTCGATGTGCTGTCGCGCGGTTACGGACGCAGATCCAGGGGCGTGCGGTTGGTCGATCCCGCAGGCCTGCCGCAGGAGTTCGGCGATGAACCACTTCTGATGGCGCGCAAACTGCAGGTGCCGGTGATCGTTGGAGAGGATCGCTACGAGGCGGGGCGCTTCGCCGAATCGAAATTCGGGCCACAGTTCCATCTCCTCGACGACGGCTTTCAACACCGGGCATTAGCTCGCGACTTCGATATTGTTCTAGTCACGCCGCAGGACGTGGGCGACCGGCTGCTTCCCGCTGGACGCATGCGGGAGGCGTTGAGTTCCTTGCGGCGCGCGGATGCTGTCGTGCTCGCCAGTGGCGCTTCGGCGGAGTCCTTTCCGATTGAGGGAAAGACGGTGTGGCGCGTGCGCCGTGGCATTGTGCCGCAAAATGTTCCGCTGCGGCCTGTGGTGTTCTGCGGCATCGCCCGGCCCCAGAATTTCGTGTTGCAACTTCGGGCGGCGAATATTGAGCCGCTCGCCGAGGCGTTCTACCGCGACCACCATGCATACAGCGAGAAAGACATCCGTGAGTTGATTGAACTCAAGCAGCGAAGCGAGGCCAGCGGTTTCGTCACCACCGAGAAAGACGCGGTGAACCTGGGAAGCTATCTTTCCGCGCTCGCTCCGCTCGCGGTTGTACCCGTGAAAATGGAATTGTCGGATGCAGCTAACGCCCTCGATACCATGCTGCACAAGATCGACGAGCGAAAGCGCGAGGCATGAGAGAATCGGCTTGGCTGTGGCTGCGGAAAAAGTCCGTTTTGCCTCGTTTTGAAAGGGCGCGGCTTTAGCCGCGCCGCTCATGCGAGCTTTACTTAGGCTTTAGCCCCTCAGGGTGATTCCTGAGAGTTACACCCCGCAATGACCAAACATCTCAAAGAGGCCGACCGGCTGAAAAAGATCGTCGAAGCGTTCCCCAACCTCACCGTGACGGTGCTGGGAGATCTGGTAGCGGACGAGTTTGTGTTCGGCGAGATTTCGCGTGTGTCGCGCGAGGCCCCAGTCCTGATCCTGAAGCACCGCGAACGCACCGTGATGCCCGGCGGCTCGGCCAATGCCGCAAAAAATTTGGCGGATCTGGGAGTGAATGTTCTCCCGGTGGGCATTGTGGGAGACGATGAGCCGGGCCGGATTTTGCTGAAATATTTTCGCCACAAGCGGATTCCGGTCAGCGGCGTGCTGAAGGACAAAAGCTATACCACGGTTACGAAAACACGCATTCTGGCAGGCATGACGCACACCGCGCGACAGCAGGTCGTGCGGGTAGACCGCGAGCCGCAGCAAGCGCCGAACTCTCATTTGACGCGGGAACTCTACCTGGCTGCCCGGAATTATGCGCATGCGTCGGACGCGCTGCTGGTTTCCGACTACGGATACGGCGCGGCCACTCCCGCGATCGTGAATGCGTTGCGGGAAAAGGGCAAGCTGGGTGCGGTGCCGATCGTCCTCGATTCGCGCTACCGCTTGCTGCAGTATTCCGGCGCAACCGCTGCCACCCCCAATGAACCCGAAGTGGAGGAGGCTCTGGGAGTTCGAATCGGGCAAGACTGGAACAAGGTCGTCGCCGCCGGCGAGCAGGTGATGGCGCGCATGAAGCTGCAGTCCTTGCTGATTACGCGCGGCCGCGACGGGATGGTGGCGTTCAATCACAAGCACAAGCCGGTGGACATTCCGATTGTTGGCTCTGACGAGGTGGCGGATGTAACAGGTGCGGGCGATACTGTGATCGCGGCATTCACGGCTGCGCTTGCCGCCGGTGCAACGACCGAAGAAGCGGCGCAACTGGCCAACTATGCGGGCGGAATCGTTGTGATGAAACGCGGCACGGCGACTGTCTCCTGGAAAGAGTTGCTGTACGCAATCGATCAGACGCCGCCAACGACACGACTCCATTGAGCCTAATAGTTGAACGACATAATTGAACGCACACAATTGAAAGCACACAACAAAATCCTGAGTCGCGAAGAACTGCGCGCGCGCGTAGACGAATGGCGGCGCGCCGGCGAAAGTATCACGCTGGCCAATGGGGGCTTCGATCTGCTGCATGTGGGCCACGTGCGTTACATGCACGGAGCGAAGGCGCTGGGCGGCAGATTGGTGGTGGCCATAAATTCCGATGAATCGGTGCGCGCGCNNCAAAGGCGAAGGGCGGCCCATCATGACCGCCGAAGAGCGGGCCGAAATTGTAGCTGCGCTGGCCGACGTGGATGCAGTCGTGATTTTTCCTGAGCTCGATGTACGAGCAATCATTCGCGAGATTCATCCGGACATTCAGGCCAAGGGCACCGATTACACCGAAGACTCCGTGCCGGAGCGCGATGTGGTTGCGGAATATGGCGGGCGCGTCGAGATTGTCGGCGATCCTAAGCGTCATTCCACCAGCGAGATCATTCGCTCGCGGTTGTCGCCGAGGAAATCTTGATTGCTGGAGAGGAAGGCGGTACGAACACCGATCGCCTGCTGATTGTCCGCCTGAGCGCGATGGGCGACGTGATCCACAC
>PLEA01000430.1:0-7558 GCA_003136335.1 Acidobacteriaceae bacterium
AGGCTGTACACGTCAGTGAACTGGCGCAGGCTGTCACGAACATCGGAATCACCGCCCGGAGCCGCCGCGGGGTTGATCTTTTGGCCGAAGACCATGCCGAGGAATCCGCAGGTTACGAGGACGAAGACTGCAACAAAGAGTGTGCGACGAGAACTACGGGCAATCATTAGTTTCCTTCGGTTCGGGCGTAGATAAGGCCCGGCCACCGCATCTGAGCGAAGTATAGCACGTCCCTAAGCGCTGATTACGAGCTTTGAAGCGACCTTAAGTATCCACCAAAGTAAAGGGGAAGCTCTACATACTCACTCTGTTAGGATGCGCGGTCAAAGCCTGAGGGTGCGGAACTTTCTCAGGATATTTCCCATCAGGAACGGCTCATAAGAATCAGTCGGTCAGGCGATTTGGGAGGTGGCAAGTAGCGTTGCCGCTATCTCGCCGGGGCAGTATGATGGCGTACATGGGTTTTTCCGAGACGATCTTCTTGTTCTTTCTGGCTCTCGTCATCTTTGGGCCGAAGAAGCTACCGGAGATCGCGCGCCAGGTTGGCAAGGCGCTCAACGAATTTAAGCGCGCTTCAAACGAGTTCAAGGCGCAAATCGAGCAGGAGATTTCTAACCTGGAGGTGGAAAACCGGCAGACGATTCTTCCGCCCAGCTCGACTCCGCCGGGCGTCACGAGTCGTGCGCTGTATGCCGCGCCCGGACAGGCCACTGCTGCCGAACCTCCTGCCACCTTGGCGGCTCTCACGGATGAGCCGGTCGAAGCTATGGCAACCGGGCCGCTCCCGGTTGCTACCGAAGCAGCCGTACCCGCCGATCCCGTTACTGCGACCGCAGTCGATGCTTCCAATGACGTAACGTCTCCCACCTCACAGGAATCGCATGTCTGAATTCGCAGCCGCGGCGGCCAGCGGCGATAGTGAAAAAGAGCCCATGCCCACCATGGGCTTTCTCGATCACCTGGAAGAACTGCGCAAGCGGCTCGTCTATTCTATTGTTGCGGTGGGAGTAGGGTTTGCTGCCTGTTGGTGGAAGGTTGAACGTATTTACGAAGTCATGCAGCGCCCCATCATGGAGGCCTTGCGACAGAATGGGCTGTCGGAAAAGCTGGTCTACCTGAATCCCACCGAACCCTTCAACCTTTACTTGAAGATCGCCGCGCTCGCCGGCTTGTTCCTGACGTCTCCCTTCGTCCTCTATCAGGTGTGGATGTTTATTTCGCCGGGCCTCTACCGTAACGAAAAACGCTATGCCGTGCCGTTCATGGTTTCCACCATCGCTCTGTTCACTTGCGGCGGATATTTCGGCTACAAAATCGTCTACCCACGAGCCCTCGAATTTCTGATTCATTTCGGCCGGCAGTTTCAGCCAATGATCACCATCGGCGAATACACCCAGCTGTTCCTGAGCATCGTGCTCGGCATGGGACTGATTTTCGAGATGCCCATCCTCATCTTTTTCCTGTCGCTGATGGGCATCGTGAGCCCTGCCTTCATGTGGAAGCATTTCCGTTATGCGATTCTCATCATTTTTGTGATTGCGGCCATCGTCACACCCACTCCCGACATCGTAAACATGTGCATTTTCGCCGCGCCCATGCTGGCGCTGTATGTGTTCAGCATCGGCGTATCGTGGATGGTGCATCCCAAGCAGCGCAATGCACGGAAAGAGAAGCAAGCGCCATCCTAAATGACGATCACGCGATCAAAATCGTTGCGGTGGATTCTGCTGGCGTCAATATTGGCGGTCCTGGCCTGTGATCACGACAAGGATGCCGCTCAGGGCCAGATTCCTGCCACTTCCGCTCCTGCGACGCCGGCTCCTGACACAACAGGACCCGCGCTCACCCTGGCTCCCGACAGCGGTCCGCCGCCGGCGTTCGACGGAGATCGCGCCATGCAATATGTGAAAGACATTGTGAAGTTCGGCCCGCGCCCAGTGGGCAGCGCGAATCACAAAAAAGTCGAGGACTACATTACGTCTCGCCTGAAGGGCGACCAGGTCGAGCACGACAATTTCACCGCCGACACGCCCGAAGGCAAGTTCCCGGTGCACAACATCCTCGCCAAATATCCCGGTACGAAAGACGGGATCATCGTGATTGCCAGTCACTACGACACGAACTATCCGCTGCGCCACACTTCCTACGTCGGCGCCAACGACGGCGGTTCCTCCAGCGCGCTGTTGCTCGAACTCGCGAATCAGTTGCGCGGCACGCTCCGCGACGGCTACAGCGTATGGCTGCTCTGGGACGATGCGGAAGAGGCGATGAAACCAGACGGCTCCGGGGGTCTTCCGGAGGAAATGCCTTTTAAGGATGACAGCCTGTATGGCATCACTCATGTAGCCGAGAAGTGGCAGGGCGACGGAACTCTGAAGAAGGTGAAGGCATTTCTGCTGGCCGATATGATTGGCGACGCCGATCTGAACATCGATCGCGATCTGAATTCCACGCCGTGGTTGGAGAGCGTTGTGGGTGAAGCGGCAAAGCAACTGGGTTACCAGTCGCACTTTTTCGCGCACACCAACCAGGTAAGTGACGATCATCTTCCGTTTATGAAAAGAGGCGTGCCCTCCGCCGACCTTATCGATTTCACCTACGGCTATAACGATGTCTTCTGGCACACAACGCAGGACACCGTCGACAAGCTCAGCCCCAAGAGTTTGCAAATCGTGGGCAGCGTGATGCTCGAAACCGTTCGCCTTCTCGACAATATGAATCCGCTTCCGCCGAAGTGATCGGGCGGCTCACCTCGTTTTGCGCTTTTCCAAAATTTAATTTCTAATGCACCCCATATGCGAACTCTGAAGACCCTGTTCTTCGCTGGCATCTTCAGCTTCACGTGTCTTGCGGCAACGCCTTCCGCTGACACCAGCGAAGCCGATCGAGTCATTCACGCCGCGCTTCAGCCTTCGCCGCTGGAAGCGAATCTTCAGCGTTTAACCGATGAGATCGGCGGTCGCGTTCCCGGCACGCTCGCGATGCAGCACGCCGTGGCCTGGGGAGTGCAAGCCTTCACAGCTGCCGGAGCCGACAGCGTTCATACCGAGGGATTTACCATTCCATCTTCCTGGTCTGAAGGCGCCACCGAGGTGACCGCGACCACCGCGTACCAGGTAGATGCCACGAAAGTGGGCGGCGGAACTGTGCTCTCATCCTTCCATGTCCGCGCGGTTTCGGTAGCCTGGGCTCCTGCGCTCGCCGCGGTGAAGCACGTCCCGGTCACCGATGTGGGCGAAGGCACGGAAGCGGATTTCAAGAAAGCGGGCGACATTTCCGGCAAGATTGTTCTGGTACACACCGTCGTTCTGAAAACCTGGGACGACCTGTTCGCTGAATACGCGAAAGCGCCCCCAGTGATCGACCTCGCCGTGAAAGGGAAAGCCAAGGCCGTCGCTTTCATGGCGACCCGCGAGCACGACATTCTCTACCGTCACACGAATTCTGCTGCCGGAGAAATTGACCGCCTGCCGATGGTCCTGGTAGCGCGCGAGGACGGCGAGCGAATGGCGCGCCTGCTGGCCTCTGGAAATCTTGTGTGGGCCGACCTCTCCATTCCCAACCAGATCGGCGGGCCGATCAAGGCCGCGAACGTCGTGGCAGAAATCAGGGGCAGCGAAACGCCGGACGAGTTCGTCATTCTGGGCGCACACCTGGATTCGTGGGAACTGGGCACTGGTGCGCTCGACAACGGATGCAATGCCGCCCTGGTCGTCGACGCGCTGCGGGCCATCAAGGCCTCGGGTGTGAAACCTCGCCGCACCATCCGCTTCATTCTTTTTTCCGGCGAAGAGCAAGGATTGATCGGCTCGCGCGCCTACGCCTTCAACCACCGCGCCGAACTCGACAAGGCTGCGGGAGTTATTGTCTACGACTCAGGCACTGGAAAGACGACCGGCTTCTCGGTAGGCGGCCGCAAAGATGTATTGCCCACCGCGAAGGAACTGATCGTCCCGCTCGCGCAATTTGACGTCAAAGAACTCAAGCCTGATATGGAATGGGACACCGACCACTTCGATTTCATGCTGGAGGGCGTCCCAACATTTGTCGCCGATCAGGATGAAGCAAACTATCTCGAGAACTACCACGCCGGCTCCGACACCTACGACAAGGTGGACTTTCCGCAGCTGAAGAAGCACGTAGCGGAAGCCGCCGCACTGAGCGTGGAACTGGCGAATTTACCCGAGAAGATCGGCCCGCGCCTCACTCATGATCAAATCGAGCAGACGATGCGCGAGACCAAAAGCGTGGAGATGCTCAAGGCCGACGGCGTTTGGGACGATTGGGTCAGCGGCAAACGCGGAAGGCAAAAATGATTGTTGATTGATGATTTCTGATTGCAGATTGAAACATGGGCGCCAAGGTTTGGTTTTCAATCAGCAATCAGCAATCAACAATCCGCAATCAACAATTGCTATCGCCGCCAGGAATTCCCATTGCTCTATTTCTGGTTACTCTTCAACCTTTTCGCGCTGGGCACGCTGGTGGTGGATCTTCGCCTCCACCGCCCCGGCCGCGCCATTAGCTTTCGGGCGGCGCTGGGCTGGAGCGCAATGTACATTGCGCTGGCCTTTGTGTTCGCGGCCCTCCTGGACTTCTGGCAAGGGCATCAGGCGGCGCTGGAGTTCGTCACAGGTTATGTCCTGGAAGTCTCACTTAGCGTAGACAACCTATTCATCTTTCTTTTGATCTTCAACTTCTTCGCAGTGCCTGAACCACAGCAGCATCGAGTTCTGTTCTGGGGGGTTCTCGGTGCGCTCGTCCTGCGCGGCATTTTCATCGGCGCCGGGGTTGGTCTGATCTCCCGCTTCCACTGGGTGCTTTACATCTTTGGGATACTTTTGATCATCAGCGGCATCCGCCTCTGCGTCACCGGACAGCACAAAATCCATCCTGCGGCGAATCCGCTGGTGAAAGCGCTCCGCCACTTGATTCCCGTAACCAACGACTACCGAGGCAGCAAATTCTTCGTGCGAAACTTGCAGGACAACTCCCGCTTATACGCGACGCCGTTGCTGGTGGTGCTTCTGGTCATTGAAACCACAGACGTTCTGTTTGCGGTCGATTCCATTCCCGCAATCCTTGCCATCACCCTGAATGCTTTTATTGTGTACACCTCGAACGTGTTCGCGATTCTGGGACTGCGCTCGATGTATTTCGCAGTCTCCCGGCTAATGAAAGTCTTCCGCTTCCTGCAATATGGTCTGGCGGCTGTGCTGGTGCTGGTCGGCTTGAAGATGCTAACAGCGGAGTATTTTCGGATTCCCACCGCCGCTATGTTGGGCGTGGTGGCGGGCGTAATTTTGATCTCAATCGCGATCTCGTTGGTCTTTCCCGGCAAGCAGCAAAGTTTGAGAAAAGAGTGAAAAACAGATGGCATTGTGATGGGAAAGCCTGCCCTGAGCGAAGCCGAAGGGGAGCTTTTCCATCACGACACGAAAACCACCTTGTCGCCCCTGATCACCGAATGCTTTAGAAACCTCTTGTCCTCGCGACCGGGATAGTCCATGCGATAGTGGGCGCCGCGACTTTCCTCGCGCGCCAAAGCCGACCGCGCCACCAGCAGCCCCGCCAAATGCAGGTTCGACGCCTCGTGCGCCCGCCGCGTCTTGGGGTGCGCCAACTTTGGAGCCATTTCTTCTAAACTCGTGATCGCTTTCTGCATCCCCACGCGCGTGCGTACAATGCCGACTTCGTTTTCCAAAAGAACCTGTATTTGCCCGATCAACTCCTCCACGCCTGTGTCCACTGGTCCATTGGAGTAAGCCGCCTTCGGTTCTGCGCCGGCACGCGACACCGGCTTGGCTTCCTCCCGCATCGCCTTGCCCGCGCGCGCCCCATATACCAGACCTTCCAGCAGAGAATTGCCGGGCAGGCGGTTTGCCCCGTGCAAGCCCGTCGCCGCGGCTTCGCCCGCAGCGTAGAGGCCGCCAAGGTTGGTCTTGCCATCGAGATCGGCGCGTACACCGCCCATGCTGTAATGCGCCGCCGGATGGACCGGAATCACATCTTCGGTAATGTCTATATTGTGCTGCATGCACGTCGCGTAGATTCGCGGAAAGCGCTTCTGCACCTTCGCGGCGCTCAGATGGGTGAGGTCGAGATAGACGAATGGATCTTTCGCGCGGCTCACCTCCATTTCGTGAACGACGGCCCGCGCCACCAAATCGCTCGGCGCCAGCTCGCCCATGGGGTGATACTTTCCCATGAACCGGTTCAGTTCAATGTTGCGCAGGCACCCGCCCTCCGCTCGCAGCGCTTCTGACAGGAGAAAGCGGGGGAATTTTTTCAAGTAAAGCCCGGTCGGATGAAACTGCACGAACTCCATGTCGCTTACTTCCGCTCCGGCGCGGTAAGCCATCGTCACGCCATCCGCCGTGGCTCCCTCTGGATTGGTCGTGTTGCGATAGAGTTGCCCCATGCCTCCCGTAGCCAGCAGCAGGGCGGAACAGGCAACCTCCTGGGGAACGCCTTTTTCATCGATGAGGGAAATTCCCGTGATGTGGCCGCCATCGGTCAGCAGGCCGGTTGAAAAGGCAAACTGCACAATCGAAATATGCTTCAGGCACTCTGCCTTGACGCAAAGCACTCGCAGGATTTCCCGCCCTGTCGATTCCCCTTGCGCTTGCAGACTGCGATGGCGGGTGTGCGCACTTTCCGGGCCGAAAACCAGCTTGGTCCCGCGGTGCTTGCCCCACGCGATCAACTCGTCAATGCGTTCCGGGCCCTCCTCCAGCAGAATCTTCACGGCTGCAGGATTACACAAACCGTCCCCCGCGCTGAGCGTGTCCTGCAAGTGGAGACTGACTTCATCCTCGTCGCTCAGCGCCGTGACCTGCGCAAATTGTGAGCTGGACCCGACTTCTTTTTTCTCCAGCACGAGCACACGCCCGGCGGCGGCCAGTTCAATGGCCGCGCGCAGACCGGCAACGCCCGCGCCAATCACCACGAAGTCGATCTCGGCTGGAAGACCCTTCATAGACGGGAAATGGTACCATCTCGCGCACAGGGCAGTCCTTCGCTATCATGGAAACCGCATGCCGCAAGTGACCATCCATGTCGCACCCCGGCCCTATCAGGCCTGGATCGAAAACGGGCTGCTCACTCGAGCGGGTTCCGTCCTGAGCGAACTGCTGCCGCAGGCCAGCCGCATTTTTGTTGTGACCGTCCCTCCGGTGCGCAAGCGCTGGGGAGCGAAGCTGGTCAGTTCCTTGAAGTTCAGCGGTTTCACGCCGCAGGTGATTCCCATGCCCGACGGCGAACCGACCAAGCGGCTCGCGACGGTGGAGGCCCTCGCTGAAAAACTGGCGCGTCTGGGAGCCGATCGTAAAGCCGTAATCATCGCTCTGGGCGGAGGAGTTGTGGGCGACGTCACTGGACTGTTGGCCTCGCTCTATATGCGCGGGATCGAGTTGGTGCAGATTCCGACCACAGTGCTGGCGCAGGTGGATGCTTCCATCGGCGGAAAAACGGGAGTCAATCTCGTAGCCGGCAAGAACCTGCTTGGGACGTTCCACCACCCCCGGGTTGTGCTGATCGATCCCACGGTGCTGAAGAC
>PLEA01000430.1:7593-24248 GCA_003136335.1 Acidobacteriaceae bacterium
GTCGAACTCGAGTGGCTCATCGCGCAGTCGGTAAGGCTGAAAGCCGAAGTGGTTTCCGCCGACGAGCGCGAGGATGGCCTGCGCCGCGTTCTCAACCTGGGCCACACTATTGGCCATGCGCTCGAAACTGAAACTGGCTACCGGCGCCTGCTACACGGCGAAGCTGTTGCCTGGGGGATAATCGCCGCCAACAACATCGCGCTCAGTGTGGGCCGCACCGACAGCGTGACCGCAGGCCGCATCGCCGATGCGGTGTTGAGCCTGGGCCGTCTGCCGGAAGTGAACGTCAACTCGCGCAAGATTCTGGCCCGGCTCCAGTCCGACAAGAAAACACAGAATGGAGTGGTGCACTTCATCCTGCCGCGCGAAATTGGCAAGGTCGAAGTTGCCAGTGATGTGCCCAGCAGTGCTGTGGTCGAAGCCGTCGAAGAACTGCGGCGCCTGTCGCGCGGCGGCTGGGTTTGGGGAAAATAATAAGAATCTCACGAGAAGAAAATATGTCGGAAACAGCGCAGCAGTACATCCAGCGAATCTTGGGCCACGTAGATGGCCATGACGCAATCAAAGTGCAGCGGGCAGCCGCGGCGAAGCTGAAGAAACTGATCCTCGGACTCGCCCCGAACGAACTGAAGTGGAAGCCTGAGCCGGGGAAGTGGTCGATCGCCGAGATCATCGCGCACTTGGCCGACGTCGAGATCGTGGCCAGTTGGCGGATGCGCTCGGTGCTGGGCGCGAATGGCTCGGCCATCCAGCCCTTTAACCAGGACGCGTGGGCATCCGTGTTTCAATACGGCAAGCGCGATGTAAAACAATCGCTGGAAGTTTTCCGCGTGCTGCGTGAGAACAATCTCGCGATGTTGAAGGCGCTTCCGCGTGAGAGTTGGGACAACTACGGCATGCACGCCGAACGCGGCAAGGAAACCATTGCGCATTTGGCGCGAATGTTCGCCGGGCATGATACCAACCACATCCTCCAGGTCGAACGCATTACCGGGCAACTGAAAAGCGCGCGAAAGAAGAACGCACGACAGAAGAAGAAGCGAAAGTGAATCGCGCCGGCGTGCAGGAAACCAGTGTGTTGGAAACCAGCAAATCCTCCGTAATCGGCGCCGCGCCGGAAGGCGCCACCGACCCGCGCTCCGCCGCGCGAGCCGTCCGGGAAATGTTTACCTCGATTGCGCCCCGCTACGACCTGCTCAACCACGTGTTGTCCTTTAATATCGACCGCATGTGGTGGCGCCGCACTGCTCGCGCTTTTCGCCACATACTGGCCCGTCCCGATGCCCGTATCCTCGACCTGTGCTGCGGAACGGGAGACATGACGTTCGCCCTGCGCCGCCAAGCAGGGAAGTCTTCTCCCCGGATTCTGGGCGCAGATTTCTCTCACGCCATGCTGCAGCGTGCCACAGCGAAGTCCTCGTCGGCTGCGCAGAACGGGTCAAGGCCAAGCTGGGTCGAGGCCGACGCCCTCAGCCTCCCGTTCCCGAGTGCCCACTTCGATCTCGTGACCTCGGCGTTCGGTCTCCGCAATCTCGCCGATTACGACGCCGGACTGACCGAGATCCTTCGTGTACTGCGTCCGGGCGGGGAGTGCGGCATCCTCGACTTCGGCGAGCCCAAAGGCGCAATGGGTACGCTCTACCGTATTTACTTCAAGCAGGTCCTGCCCCGCGTCGGCACCATGATCTCCGGCGTCCGCGGACCCTACGCCTATCTTCCCGCCTCGGTCGAGCGCTTCCCACCGCCAGAAGAAATGCTCGCGAGGATGAGCCGCGCAGGTTTTTCCGAAGCGACTTGGACGCCCTACACCTTCGGAATCGCAGGCCTGTATCGGGGGAAAAAACTCACGTAGCGACAGCCGCCTCGGCTGTCCCGCCGGGGCGAAGCCCGGCGGCAACGCAAGAAAACGTTGTTTTGCGAAAGAGAATCACGATCTGACCGCCGAGGTCTGGTCCGAGGTCCGAAGTCCCTATCCAGCGTCCCGCAGCAATTTACTGAGCGCCTGAATCTCTTCCGCGCCGACATCCCCTACCACAAAATACCGCAGCCCGTTTTGCGTCCAGTTCTCTACATTAAACGATAGCGCGTGAACCGGCCCGGACGCCAAACTCGCCGTCTCTTCTCCGCGATCCTGAAAAATGAAAACGGAAACCTCGTGCTTGCGAACCCGGTAAATCAAATGGGCCCCGGGCGTTTGTGCCACGTAGGTGACCCGCCCCCCGAGCAGCGTGAACTCTGATCCCTGCAATTCGGGCAGATTGAAGGTAAACGGAATCTTTCCCTGAAACCACGGCTTAACGGTGTGGCGATCGGTCGAAAGAACGTCTACGGGCGTCGCGCTCGCCAGGGCCGCCACGTGCAGATCGGCCAGTTCGCTGTAAACCCGCTGCCTGCGGGCAGTCTCGCGCCCCACGTATAGATTTATTCCGACCGAAAGAATCAGCACCGAGAGGGCTGGAAGGGCCAAAATCTTCCAGTGCCAGCCGGTTTCCCGGCGCGGCTTCGCAGCAACGCTCTTCGTGATCCGATTCCGCAGTTCTGCGCTGGCTGCGTAGCGCTTGCCAGCCATTTGCACGGAGCGCTTCATCTGCACTCGCTCCAGCACGTCGGCGGCACACGCCGCGCATCCCCGCAAATGCGTCCCTACTGCATTGGTTTCTGCGGGGTCGAGTTCGCCATCGGCATAAGCATCGAGCTTGCCGCGCCATTGCTCACATCCCATGCCGCCCTCCTTCCTTATTCTTTACCAGCAACTCGCGCAGCGCCTTCCGCGCGCGAAAGAGGCGCGACATCACTGTGCCCATTGGAATGGCAAGCGTTTCTGCAATCTCCTGGTACGACATCTCCTCAACCTCACACAGCAGCAAGATCTCGCGGAAAGGAACGGGTAAATCTGCCAGCGCCTGCTGCACGGTTTCGCGGTTCGCCTGCTCGATCACGATGTTCTCAGGCGTGGTGCTTTCGGCCGGCAGCAACATTTCATCCGATTCTCCGTCGAGCGCAACCATGGTTCTCAACCCTGTTCGCGAACTCAGGAAGGAATTCCGCAAAATGCGGTATATCCACGCCCGGAAATTCGTGCCCATCTGAAAAGAAGAAAATCCGCGCAGCGCCTTCGCATAGGTTTCCTGTACGAGGTCCTCCGCCTCCGCCGTATCCTGGGTCAGCCAGCGCGCGAAGTTATAGAGCTGATCGAACAAAGGCATGGCCAGGTCTTCAAATATTGCGGCGGATACGCGCTGTTTCTGCGCCTTCATACGTAAACCAGTCCCACGCTAATTTATTCCCTCGCTCACGGCAAATTTTAGAGAGAATAAATCTGCAGTCTCCCGGTTCCCGCCGTGCCGCCAAAGGTAAGGATGTGGGCCGTCCTGTACGAAGTCCGCTCCGAATACGCGCAAATGCTTACGGTTTTATTTTTATTGATCAACGGTCGGGGCATATCGTCGCTGGATGCAGTCCTTGGGAAAGGACGCGAAGAGATTCCGAGTCAACTCGTGGCCGCGTCGCGGCGAAAAGAATCCGCGAACGCGTCGGTGATGGTGTAGCGGATCACGTGCTCGTATTCCGGGCCCAGGAACCGGCGCAGGCGATCGGTGTTCATAATGTATTCTCCGGTCATGTAAGGGACCGCTTCGGGCGGAATGGCAGAAATCTTATGCTTCCACAAAAATTTCAGTACTTGCCGCATCGCCCACTTTCCCGGGACGCGCACCAGTTTTGCCTGTGCCATCTCCACGCAGCGCCCGAAGGTCAGAGGCTCGCCGCGCCCGGCAACGTTCAATACGGTCAGGCGCTGCGTCTCCGGCTCGCGCTGCAGGATGTGGCGAATCAGTCGCGCCATGTCGTCGACATGGACAAACTGAATCTTGTTGTCGAGGTACTGCTGGCCGCGGGGAAACATGCAGGGTAGGCGCTTGCCTGCTTTGCGCATTTTCTCGGCCCGCGCGCTCTCGCCGTTGGGCGTGCCGCGGAACGCTCCCATCAGATAATTCTCCACGCTCGCGCCGGCAAATATGTGCGGCCGCAAGATATACGCACTGCATCCGCGCAAGGAGTGGGAGCGCGTTTGCACTACTTCATCCGACTGCTTCTTATGTATGGCGTAGGGCAGGGTGTGCGCCGCCAGCAAGGATTCTTCCGTCGCCGGCGCCGGCAGATTCGGCCCATACGCGGAGACGCTGCTGGGAAAGATGAACTGCTTGACCCCGTCGTCGGTCGCGCGATTGGCCTCGGTAACCGCTTCCATTACGCGCGCCGTCCCCGCCACATTGATCTGCCACATGCGCTCCACGTCAACCACGCCCGTACGCACGGGATCAATCACGAATGCAAGGTGAACCACCGCGTAGGCGTGCGTGTCCCGAAGAAGCTCATACAAAACCCTGGTAGACGATTCCTGGCCCAGATCGAGGCGCTCAAACTGCAACTCGGAGTCGGCTCGGGGCGGACTCACGTCCACCCCAATCACCGAGTAGCTCCCCAGCAGCGGCAGTAGCCTCGAGCCCAGGTTGCCCGACACACCGGTCACGACGACGACTGGTTTCGCCATTAGTTCGGCTGTGCGGCCGGAGGTTGCGCCGGCGGTGGTGTTGGCGGCTGGCTCGCCGGAGCCATTGGGCTAGGAGCATTGCGTGGATTTTGATTTCGCGGCGGAGGCGCCCTCTGACCGGGACGCATGGGGCCTCCGATCACTCCACCCGGCGACGACAGCGCCGGCGGCCCAAAATACGCCTCGTTGGTTTCGACCTTGAACGAGCTATTCAGCTTGTCCGTCATTTCTTTCATGCGATCATTTTGCAACTTGCTGTGAATTTCGGTCGTCACCTGATCGAGCGGAATCGCACTCTTGCTGTTCACTTTATAAATGAAGTGCCCGCCCGCATCATTGATGACCTGCGAAACCTCGCCAGCCTTCAAATCGAATACCGCAGCCTGTGCTGGGGGCAAACCTGTGCGGCGCAGGCTGGGCAAGTTTACCGTCGAAGGCTCGATTTTCATGCCGGCGGCGGCGAACGCCTCTTTCTGCAGTTTCACGAAATCTTCCCCGGCCGCGGCGCGAGCCCGCAAGCTCTCGGCCAGTTGCGTCATCGCCTGCTCGGCCTCATCAGCCTTGGTTTTCTGCTCGGCCTGTTTGGCTTTCTGCGCTTCCTCGCTCAGCTTTTCGTTCTTCTCGTCTTCTAGCTTGGCCTCTGGTTCGGCCTGTTTGGTGCGCGGCACAAACAGCCGGTCTACATTCAGTTGCTCGTAGGTATCGGCATGTTCCTGGTAATACTTCTCAATCTCCTGCGGCGGAATCTTCGCCGCTTCGTCTTGAATGTTTTGCTGCAGCTCCCGGGTCAGAATCTGCATCTTCAGGACCTTGACCCGATCTTCAAACTGCGGAGTCTTGTCCAGGCCTTTCTTCTTGGCCTCGTTCGACATTGCGATCCACTGCGGCAGCAGGCCAGCCAATTGTTTCCTCATCTGCGGCGTTACGTTGGGGGCGAGATGACTGGCCAGTTTCTCAAACTCGGCTTTAGTAACTACCGTCTTGCAATCGGCCGCCGGGGATTTTGCCGACGACGACTTCGGCGCGGTTGCTGGCTTCGCCGCCATTCCCTTGGCTGCGGCTGTCCCGGGCTGCGCCGAACATACTCCCACTACTGTGATTACCGCCGCCGTGGGCGGAACTGCAGCCGAAGTATCCGCCGGCGCCGATTGCGGCGGGGGCGGGGTGCCCGGCGCCGCTTGTCCCCAAGCCAGCGTCCCCAACAAAACACACATCAGCCAGCTCTTACGCATAACTTATTTCCTCCAGGATTGGTCCTTCAGAAAGTTGAAAATGCCAAGCACCAAATCCTAGCACAAGCCGCAGCGTTTGCCGTCTGCCGGTGAACGCAAGAGTGCCGGGCGCGATTTGCTTGGCGCTTTCCGCTCCCAGCGGCGATAATTCCTGCATGTCGGGGAACCCCGCCATTCCTTCATCAGAATTGATGCGCGCCGAGAAGCGCGCGGCCGCTGGCAGCTCCGTTCTGGCCGCGGTGGTCATTACTGGGCTCAAGGTTGTAGTCGGATTCAGCACGGGAAGCCTTGGCATCCTTTCCGAAGCCGCGCATTCCGGGCTCGATTTGATCGCCTCGCTTCTCACATTTTTCTCCGTCGGCGTCTCCGACAAGCCCGCGGACGCCGACCATCAGTACGGCCACGGCAAAGTCGAGAATTTCTCCGCGTTCGTCGAAACCGCCCTGCTGCTGCTGACCTGTGCCTGGATTATTTATGAAGCCGCGTTGCGTCTGTTTTTTCGCCGCATTGAAATCGAGCCCTCCATCGCGGCTTTTGCCGTGATGCTGTTCTCCATGGGGCTCGACTGGTGGCGCTCGCGCGTGCTCGGCCGCATCGCCAACAAATATGACAGCCAGGCGCTGGAAGCCGACGCGCTGCACTTCTCCACCGACATCTGGTCCGCCGGCGTGGTCGTGCTCGGACTGATCCTGGTTCTTATCGGCCGCACCTATCGCGTCGACTGGCTGCGCGGCTCTGATCCTATCGCCGCTCTCTTCGTGGCCGGCGTCGTAGTTTCCGTGAGTTGGCGCCTGGCTCGCCGCACCGTTGACGCTCTGCTCGACGCCGCGCCACCGGGCGTACGATCCAAGATCTACGACGCGGTCTTGCGCGTCGACGGCGTTCTCGAAGTCGATCGCATACGCATCCGCAAAGCCGGGAACCGCTATTTCGCCGATCTCGCCGTAGGGCTGGCGCGCACCGTGACCTTCCAGCGCTCCGGCCAGTTGGCCTCCGCGGTGTCCGAGGCGGTTCACCGCATCCTGCCCAATTCCGACGTCACCGTGCAGCCGCTCCCGCGCGCGCAACGTTCGGAGAATATTTTTGATCGCATCCGGGCCGCCGCCACCGACAAAAATCTCAACGTGCATGACATCAGTGTCCAGGATTTTGCCGGTCGCCTGCACGTCGAGCAGCATGTGGAACTCGACGAGCGCATGACCCTCAAGCACGCCCACGATCAAGTTACCGAACTCGAAGCTGACATGCGCCGCGACGTCCCCGAAATTTCCGACATTCTCACCCACATCGAGAGCGAGCCGGCCACCATCGAAAAATCTGAAGAAGTAGTGAGCGACGCGGAACTCGAGCATCGCCTCAAAGCCGTGGCCTCGCAATTTCCCGAGGTCCTCGACGTTCACGACTTCGTCGTCAAGCGCGTGCGCGGGCGCATGTATATCTCTTGTCATTGCACTCTGTCAGACGATCTCTCTCTGGCACGCGTGCACGACATCCAGACCGAACTGGAAATCCGCTTCAAGCAGGACGCGCCCGAATTGTTCCGCGTCCTGATTCACCCCGAGCCCAGCACGGATAACCGGAGGTAGGTTGTGACATCCGTCACAGACAGGGTGGCGCGAATGTTGATTTTTGATTGCTGATTGAAGACCAACTGTGGAACATCAGGCCGATGCGCTCAAAGAACGCTCAAAGCAATTTGCTTTGCGAATTATCCGTGTCATTCGCTCCCTGCCACCCGGTCGCGAGGGGAGAATGATTGGTCATCAACTTTTGCGTTCGGGAATGTCGGTGGCAGCCAATTACAGGGCTGTTTGTCGGGCTCGTTCTCGGCCAGAATTTCGCAAAACTCGCGATTGTGATCGAGGAAGCTGACGAATCTGAATTCTGGTTGGAAATGTTGGCCGATGCCGGTCTGATTCCTGAGCGCAAACTGAAAGACCTGAAGTCAGAAGCGAATCAACTCGTGGCGATTTTCAATGCTTCACGATCCACCGCGAAGAAGCATGTTCAATCAGCAATCAACAATCAGCAATCAACAATTCCCCGAAAGAGGGTATCATGATCACCGCTAAAGCAATCTGGAGCGACCATGAGCGCTACCTTGGGGAAGCTAGTTCACGTCACGCCATTGTGATGGACACGGCGACCGAGAAGACCGCCAGCACCCCGATGGAACTCGTCTTGATCGCTCTGTGCGGCTGCACAGCCTCTGATGTAGTTGGAATTCTTCGCAAGAAGCGTGAGCCCTTTACCAGCCTCGAAGTCAGCGCTGCTGGCGAGCGCGCGTCGGGCTATCCCGCCGTGTACACGGAAATCAACCTCGTCTATCGCATCGCCGGTAAAGTTTCTCGGAAAGCGGTAGAGGACGCCGTTCGGCTCTCGAAGGAAAAATATTGTTCGGTCTCGGCCATGCTCGAAAAGACCGCGAAGATTACTTCTAAGATTGAATTGGTGGAGTAAACATCCTATTGCGTTGGTACGGCGAGCCCCGGAGGGACGAAAACAACTTAGCCCAGCGCTTCAGCGCTGGGTTGGTGGACGATATGGGAACAAGTCCCGGAGGGACGGCACAAACCCTGTGGATCGAGCAAAATCGATGACCACCCGCGTCCTGCTCTACACCCAACCCGGCTGCCTCTCCTGCGAGCTAATGAAGATTTTCCTCGAGGCCCGGAACATTGCATTCGAAGAGCGTAATATCAGCAACGACTCCGAAGCCCGCCGCGAAATGACCGAACAACACGACAGCAGCGAAACTCCAACCCTGGTGATCTTCTCTGGCGAAACCACGGAAGTGATTGTCGGCTTCGATCCCGTCCGTCTTGACCAGTTCCTCGACCCAGCCTCATCATCGGACTCGGTGACTGAATCCTGAACTCCGCCAGTCCAACTATTCCTCATCCCCTGCGCGGATATTTCTTCATCGGGTCCGCCGCATTTCTCTGGGGAGTCTCCGCCGCGCTCGGCCGCGCCGTCTTCACCGGCAAGCTGCCCTTGAGCGGAGAGGCGCTGCACCCCATCGACCCGCTCATCCTGTCGCAAACGCGGGCTTCGTTCTCGCTGCTCGTGTTGCTCGCTCTCTTGGTCAGTCGGCGTGGCTGGCAACGCATCAAGCTCCCCACGCCCGACCTCATCCAATGTCTGGTGCTCGGGATGCTGGGCGTGGCCGCGTCGAACTACTTCTATTACGTCGCCATCCAGAGAACCAGCGTCGCCATCGCCATCATCGTACAATACACGGCACCCGTCTGGGTGCTGCTGTACGTGGTCGCCCGCGGGCAACAAAAACTCTCGCTGCAGAAAGCCGCGGCAGTAGGAGTGGCCATCACCGGCATCGCCCTAACCATCGGCATCGTCGGCGCGAAATCCGCATCACCTCTCCGCCTCGACTCCTACGGTTTTCTCGCCGCGCTTCTGGCCTCGTTCTCCTTCGCCTTCTACAACGTCGGCGGACACCGCATCCTGGCTCGCCATGACCGCTGGCGCGTCCTGGTCTGGACACTGATTTCCGCCGCAGTCTTCTGGCTCTTCGTGAATCCACCATGGAAGGTCGTCGCCGCGCACTACGCGCCCGCGCAGTGGGCATTCCTGTTCATCTTCTCGATGATCTCGGTGCTAGGTTCGTTCTCACTCTACTTCCTCGGCCTGCAACATCTCGAACCTACTCGCGCGATTATCGCCAGTTGCCTCGAGCCAGTATTCTCGATACTGCTGGCAGCAGCGTTATTGGGCGAAGGCCTGCGCCCAATCCAGACGCTGGGGATTGTGCTAGTGCTGTCCGCAATCGTGATCGTGCAATTACCAGGTAGAGACGCAGCGGATCGGGGATCGGTCATGATTGATCCAATTGAATGAGCACGCGAGCTTTAAAACTCGTACTTCAAATCGAAATTCATGCTGGTCGGGTTTCCAAGGAGCGTTCCTGGCTGAAAGGTGCACTGCTTAGCGGCTCTTGTGGCAGCATCAAATAGCCGCGGATCGCCACTCCTGACAGTGACTTCACCAATTGTTCCGTCTGCCAGCACATTGACCGCAACCCAAACGTCGCCGTGGATTCCATGGCAAGGTCGATTCATGCTGCAATCCGGTTTGACCAGCTGGATGATGCGGGGCAGTACGAAAATGGGTCCTTTTCGGGCAGCCTTTGTCGGCGTAACGTCCTTCGTTGAAGTCGGTGCGTTCGGGTCGGGGGTATTGGCCAAAGGATGATTGTTGATCAGTTTCGTTTCGAACGTAAAGTTCACCAAGGCTTCGATCTGCACCGGTATGCCGCTTTCGGTAGCCGGTTTTAGCTGCCATTTTCTTACCATCTCGCGCAAGGAATCCTGCAGTCCCGCATTGTCGCAGTCCCCCGGCCACACTTCTCGTACGTGCCCCGCCCTGTCAGCGCTTAGGTACACAGAGCATTTGCCCGTCGTCGGAGGGTTCTCGGCCGCAGGCCAGGGAATTTCCGGATCTGATGCCAACCGTCGAACAGTTGCTTCGTCAACCCTAACACTCTTAATCTGATTTTGTGGAGGAGTCGGATTATCAACGGCAAACAACGTTGGATCACCACCTCGGAATTCACTTAGTTCCATAATTCTGGCCTGAATCGTCGTGCCCGGGTTCCGGGTCGATGAGGATGAGACGCCCCACTCGCTTGCCTTCGAAGTCTTTGAAGTCCTGAAACTCCGCACTATATCCACTTGCGAAGGCCGAGGTCAGCAGGCCGTGACTTCCTTTCGAAACAAAAGACCCCTCCGCCGATACGGCGGAGATCAGCGCAAGTATTCGAATTCGCCCCTCGCGGCTTAGGCATCTGTCCACCGATTTGCTTGAGCGTTTCCAGCATTGGCAAGGGATCTATCATCGCCTTGGCAAGGTCGCTGAGCCACCAAGGAAGATAATCTCCCGTGTCTTTCTCCGAAACTTGGTCGCTGTTAACGACCAAGGTCTGCGAGAACCCGGGCACTCGATCATGCGACGCCACTGGGTCGGTGATACCCAGTATTGTTCAACCTTCGCTTGATATTCTGAGCTGGGGTTTGTCGTCTCGACAATCTCTGCCTTCCAAGTGAAAAGGCTTGCTCCCCGGCAACGTCAACTTCGATTGTTGAACGGCACGCTCGGCCACATCTCCAAGAGGGACTCTGTCTCCGTCACCAGCGAGCGCGGAAACTCCAAGGGCAAATCCTCGGATGACGGGCGCAACCCTCATTGGCATTCTCCTAACTGGGCAACAGTATAATATTGCAACTGCATGACCTCTTCCGGTTGCGGCTTTGCCTCGGAGTGACCTCCAAAGCCGAACAAAGCGCCCCAATTACCATGCCAAGAAAATGGGCTGGCCGAAATCAACATCAATCCAGGCTCTTTCCCTTGGTTTCCGGCAACTGTGTCGTCATCAGCGCCGCCAACAGATATCCCGCCGCGCACAAATAAAACGCCCAACTCAACCCCTTCATCTGGCCCACGCGCCCAATCACCAGCGGAGCTACGGAACTCAGAGCGCGCGCTCCGTTATAGGTGAACCCCAGCGCCCGTGCACGCACCGCAGTAGGGAAGATCTCGCTGCCCATAATCCCTGACCCAGAAAAAATTCCCGTCCCGAAAAATGCGACCAAAGTTCCGAGCACCAGCAGCACGCTCTGCGATCGTGCCGCAGCATAAAGTGGAATCAGAAGAGATGCCGCTAGCGTATAGAGGAAACATGCTTTACGTCTTCCAAGATGATCGGCCACCCAGCCGAAACTGACGTATCCGGGAAACATGCCGCACAGGTTCAACACCACCATCAGGGTAGTCATGCCCATCACGCCAAAGCCGCGCCCGCCCTGCTCCACGGGAAGCGACAGATACGGTGGAAGCCAGGTGAACAGCCCCCACCAGGCAAACAGCCCAAAAAAATTAAATAACAGGAGCGCGAACGTATGTTTCCGATATGGCGGCCGGAAAATGACGGAAAATTTCGTAGAGCCGTAACTTGTTACGTCTCTACCGGCGCTATCAATGCTCTCCTCCCGCCGCTCCTGTTCACGCTCCCGCCACATCTCCGACTCCGGCACGCTCCTCTGAATCCACAGCGTGACGACCGCAGGCAGAATCCCCACAAAGAACACCGCTCTCCACCCGTAATACCGCGCCACGGGACCCGCCACCAGCGCCGCCGCCGCAAAACCCAGCGCCCACGAACTCTGCACGATCGAGATTGCCTTGGCCCGAAACTCCGTGGGCCAACTCTCCGCCACGAGTGTCGCGCCCGTGTTCCACTCGCCTCCCATCCCCAGGCCGAGCACGAACCGCGCCACCGCCAGCATCGCAATGCTGGTCGCCAGTCCCGAGGCAAACGAACATACCGAATACGTCAGAATGCTGGCCATCAGCGCGTGCTTCCGCCCGATGCGATCCGCGAGAAACCCGAACGCCACGCCGCCGATGCCAGACGCCAGCAGCGTCAGCGTTCCCAGCGTTCCCGCCAGGGTCTTCGTCATGCCCAGATCGCGCATGAGCAAGGCCACCACGAGCGAGTAGAGCATCGCATCGAAAGCGTCGAGAGCCCAGCCCATGGCCGCCGCCAGCAGCGTTCGCCGCTGCCCCGGCGTCGCTTGCCGGATCAGTTGTAGAGGACCGATAGCCATAAAGGATTGTGAATAAGTCTGGCGGATTGTAAAGCGCGACGAATTCTAAAGCGAGAAGCGAATTATTAATTTCGTTATGACGAAGGCGTTATGTTTTTGCGAAAGCGATGGCTTGCCGAACATGGCCCCGTGATTTTTTCAAGGCGCTGATCGCCTGGGATCGATTCACTTCCGCAGCCAGCATTACCACCGCGACTGGAGTTCGATTCCCGCTGGCTTCGAGAGCATTGCGGGCTGCGTCGTGATCGGCTCCGGTGGCTTGTTCCAGGATTCGAATGGCGCGCTGGGCCAGCTTTTCGTTCTTCGTCCAAACGTTAACCATGAGATTCCCGTAGACGTACCCCAGTCGCGTCATGGCGCCGGTGGAGATCATGTTGAGCACCATTTTGTGCGCGGTACCCGCTTTCATGCGCGAGGAACCGGCCAGAATTTCCGCCCCGACTTCGGTGACGATGGCGAAATCGGCAGCGCGCTCAAGCGGCGAGTTGCGGTTGCACGTGAGGGCGATGGTGCGGGCTCCGCGGCCGCGGGCGTATTCGACAGCGGCGATGGTGAAAGGAGTGCGTCCGCTGGTGGCGATGCCCAGAACAATATCGCGCTTGCCAGGCTTCCGTTTTTTTATTTCCGCGAGAGCCAGCGAAGTGTCGTCTTCACTAGCTTCAGTGGAGACGGCGAGCGCCTTGGGCCCTCCCGCCATGATGTATTGCACGCTGCGCGGATCGGTATTGAAAGTCGGCGGAATCTCGGAGGCGTCGAGAGCGCCGATGCGTCCGCTGGTTCCGGCACCCACGTAGATCAGGCGTCCACCCTGACGGAGTCCGGCGACGACGAAATCAATGGCGCGCGCGATCTGCGGCAGCGCGCGGCCCACCGCCGCGGCGACCGTGGAGTCTTCCTTATTCATGAGGCGCACGATTTCGAGCGACGACATGCGGTCGAGATCGATTGCGGCGGAATTAATCTGTTCGGTGGGCAGACATCGAAGGTCAGAAGTCAATTTGCCGGTTCGGGTCAAGTCGTGCGCCTTTCGGGGTATGTGCAAAGCAAATCATTTTAGTACCTCTGCGAGAAAAGCAGACAGTATGCGGATTTGTGCAGCCTTGGTTTCGGCAATATGGTTTCAACGGGCGTCAACCGACCGCAGCCGTTCTTCACGCGGAGGGAGCGATCTCGCGCGCGGATCCGGGCGGGCCAGCCCGTGGAAATTCCTGAGCTGTGGCCGAAGCGCTGTGGTATGGGATAAGGCGTCCAAACGAGGGCCTTTAGTTGGTCTCACGCCCGGTCAATCATCGCTTCGACAATGGCATCATGAAATTTAGGACGGACCGGCTTGATCGCCTGATTCGCGCAGTCGGGCCAGGTGCGATTCGTCAATAAGGTGACCGAGAGTTGGCGCTCGGGATCGATCCACAGAGACGTGCCGGTGTATCCCAGGTGCCCGAAGGAACTGGGCCCGAAATATTTTCCGGACTGCGAGGGAACCGACGGCGTGTCCCAGCCGAGGGCCCGGGAGGTCCCGGAAGGCGCAGCTTCGCGACGCGTAAAAAGTGCGACCGTTTTGGGGCGGAGGATGGGGCGTCCGCCATGAAGCATGGCATGGGCGAAGCAGCTCAGGTCTGCGGCGGTGGAGAACAGGCCTGCGTGTCCGGCGACGCCGCCCAGGACGAAAGCGTTTTCGTCCTGCACTTCTCCCTGAATGATTTTTTTGCGAAAGACAGGATCGTCGGCCGTGGGCGGAATTTTTTCGCGAGCCTCTGCCGGAGGATTGAAACTGGTATTGCTCATCGCCAGCGGGCCGAAAATTTCGCGCTGGCAGAAAGCGTCAAGCGATTCGTTAGCGATACGTCCGAGAGCCGCTCCCAGCAGGATGAATCCGATGTCGCTGTATTCGGCCCGGCTGCCGGGATCGGCCGAAAGGGAAGTGGTAAAGGCGGCTCGCAGCAGAGCGTCGCGTGAGTGCGTTTTGAGGAACAACTTTTCATAGGCTGGCAGGCCTGAGCAATGGGCGAGGAGCATGCGGAAGCTCACATCTCGGCGCCGGGGGTCAGGCTCTCCGCAGGAGTCGGCCAGGAACTCAGGGACGGTTCCCGCCACAGTCGCATCCAACTCCAAAAGTCCGCGTTCGTAGAGGATCATTGCCATGGTGGTTGTGGCGACGGCTTTGGTGATGGAAGCCAAATCGAATAAGCTGTCGGGGGTCGCCGCAGGGGAAGCCGCGTCATAAGTGAAATGGCCGAAAGCTTTTAGAGCGACCAGGCGATCCTGATGCGCGACTGCTGCGCAAGCAGAAGGGAAGGCGCGCTGCTCGATCCCTTCCCGCAGCACGGAGAACGCCGAAGAAAAAGCTTCGTCCTGTCGGTTCAAAGCTGGGACGAGGGTACACGCGTTATTGAGGCATTTATTCACTGGTAGATGGAACTGGAGGCGTTATAGCAGAGCGGGCCGGGAGGGTAAAGGTTACTGGAGCGGGGAAGCCCTCATCACAAGACGGACGGAGCGCAGAAATCCCGCCATTCTACTTGCGGAAAATCGGCTTTCCCGTGCTTTATTTTCCTCCATCAGGTAACCTCCGACAGGTCAGCGGCGTCTAACCCCTAGGGATTAAAGATTGGCACTTGGGGCCTTCCGACCGGGGTTATAATCAGGTTCAAGGAGTACTCTATGAAACTCAGATGGCTGGCAATCGCTGCGGGATTGGCGGCGTTCAGCGCGGGACCTTGGACGTTAGCGCAGGTTTCCGATCAAGATAAAGATCAGCCGAAATCCGGCGACGTGCAAAATGCGCCCAAGCAGGCGCCTGCGACGCTGCCCACGGCCGACGACAGCCAGATCAAGCACGACGGCGGCAAGACCGACGTCGATGCCGTAGGGAACCGCAACGTGGGATGCGGACGCGGTGTCGGCAACTGGTACTCCGTTGAGGGTCAAGTCGCGCGCGGCCGGGGTTATGCCCAACAGATCGAAGCGCAAATCAAGCTGGTCAACGATCCCGTGATCACCGAGTACGTGAACCGGATCGGGCAGAACCTGGTGCGCAATTCCGACGCGCAGGTGCCGTTCACGATCAAGGTGATCGATTCCGACGTGGTCAATGCCATGGCGCTGCCCGGCGGATTTTTCTACGTAAACTCCGGCTTGATTCTGGCGGCGGACGAAGAAGCGGAGATGGCGGGCGTGATGGCGCATGAAATTGCGCACGTGGCGGCCTGCCACTACGGGCGCGAGATGACGCGGATGAACCTGCTGCAGATGGCCTCGCTCCCGGCCATCTTCATGGGCGGCGCGCTCGGGTATGGGATTTATGAGGGCATGGGCCTGGGAATTCCCCTGACGTTCCTGCACTTCTCTCGCGGATTCGAGGCTGAGGCCGACTACCTGGGCATCGAGTACATGTATCGTGCGGGATATGATCCGTCGGCCTTCGTGTCGTTCTTCGAAAAGATTCAGGCGATGGAGAAGAAGAAGCCAGGCACTTTGTCGAAAGCCTTTGATACGCACCCGCAGACTCCCGACCGGATCGAAAAGTCACAGGACGAGATTCGGAAGATTCTTCCCGCCAAGCAGCAGTACGTTGTAACGACCTCGGAGTTCGACGAGGTCAAGGCGCGGCTGGCGGCTATCGAAAACAAGCACAAAGTCATCGACGAGAAAGATTCGAACAAACCCAGCTTGCGGCGGACTGCGAACACAACCGACAAGTCCGGCGACACCAAGAGCGACGACGATCGTCCCACGCTCAAACGCCGCGACGATTCGAACTAGGGTCACGTAGCGACGGCCGCCTCGGCTGTCAGCCTCTAGTTTATTTTGAAAGTCCTACCGGCGGCTGCGGCCGCCGGTTTTATTTGGCCGGAACAGACCTGCGGTTGCGGTATCATGCGCCGTGTGATTGCCGTGCTCAGTGGCGGAGTGAGCGTCCAATCCCCTGCTCCGACGTATCGTAGCCTCCGTGCCAAACGGCGGAGGAGTGATTGGCGTAGGATTAGCGGTGGAGCGTCGTGACAGATGCCCGTGAGCCGGATCACCGATCGACTTTGGGAACGGACATTGGCTCGGCTAGCTTGAGTTCAAAGTGCGCATAAGGCGGAAACTCCCATGCCAGAAAACACACTTTCCATTACCGACAATCGCACCAACAAAACCTACACTGTCCCAGTCGAAAACGGCACGATCCGGGCAATGGATCTGCGAAAAATTAAATCCGACCCTGACGACTTCGGCCTCATGACCTACGACCCGGCGTTCATGAAC
>PLEA01000423.1 GCA_003136335.1 Acidobacteriaceae bacterium
GGCGGGATGGTCACGATTCATTCTCAGACGAAGGAGATTACGCGCAGCGGTCAGTATTGGGCGTTTGCGCATTTCTCGCGCCATGTCCGGCGAGGGGCTAAGAGGTTCGATTCCACTTGCCAGATAGCGGGGGTTGAGCAAGTTGCCTTCGAGAATCCCGACGGGCAGAAAGTTCTGGTCGTGACGAACATCGGGCCCGCGAGAACGGCAAGCCTGAAACAGGGAAATAAGGCCGCTGATGTCGTCCTGGCGCCCGATTCCGTGACCACGTTATTCTGGAGTTAATCGGGCATTCCATTCTCCTCTGCCGGGAGGGAAACCCTCGTCTNNCCTGAGTGTTGAAGGATACATTCTCGTTCCATCCAAAATAACCGCGGACTTTTTATGAGTGTCGAGCGCCACGGAGACAACCTCGGTGCTCCGGAATGCTACCTATCCATACACAATGCCTATAGCTGACGAGCACCCCGCACGCAAACCCGACAAGCCTTTCTATTTCAACACGTCGGAGAACCTGTTGCGAATCGGAAGGCAGAAGGCCACCAACGTCTCCGAACTCTGGCAGGCGCTGCAAACTTGCCCCGATGATTCCATCTTCCAGCACACTTTCCGGACGCTGCAGGAACATCATTTTATCCGCCAGGGATTCTCCAATGACTTCGCTCACTGGTGTCTATCCGCCTGCAACGAGCCGGTATTGGCGGAGCAGTTGGCGAGCGTGGACGTAAGAGAATTCACTGCGATTGAAGGTCTGCGCAGGCGAATGGTCGGAATCGTGAATGAATTCGTGCAGCAACATCCCCAGTCTGGCGCAAAGCCGGCCCATGAACCCTTCTATTTCTGCGCGGCCTCCATTGTGGTGCTGCCCACCCAGTTCGCGCCGGACACATTGCCCGGATTTGTCGATGGCCTCAGGCAGGTCAGCGTGCATTCCATTCACCATCACTTCATTGAAGCGCGTCTGCGTTTGCACCGGATGTCCAACGATTTTTCTAATTGGCTGGAACAGGAAGTCGGTCTTTCCCAGGCGGCGGAATCGATTGAGCGCATCGATATTTACACCAGCACGCTGGAAGGCGTACGCCAGCAAATTGCAACCATCGTCGAACAAACTTTGAATTAGGACAGCGAGAAGTATGAAGACGGAAGAACAGCGCGCCACACTTACAGATGCCGCTAACGGCTCGCAAACTGAAGCTCCCGAAAGCGGAGCCGAGGTCGCATCGCCTGATCCAGTCCGAACGGCCGCTCGCGCGAACGTCCGCCCGCTGCCTGCCAGTGTGCTGACTCCGCCCCCGCCCGCTCCCTCATCTCGCCTGGATGATTATCGGGACATTATTGGCCAGTCGCAGGTGGATGCCTTGCGTTTTCTGGCCCGCGATCTGAAGGGTAAGTCCATCAAGATGGTCAACTCCACCGCGGTTGGCGGCGGCGTGGCCGAGATGCTGAACCGTCTGGTGCCGCTGCTCTCGGAACTGGAAGTGCCCACCCGTTGGGACGTGATCACGGGCGGCAACGACTTCTTTGAGGTTACCAAGGCCTTTCATAATGCGCTGCATGGCAGCAGCTATGAACTGACCAAGGCCGCGCAAGAAATATTTCTGATGTACAACGAGCAAAATCGGGAACGTATGCAGTTCGATGAAGAGATGGTTGTGATCCACGATCCACAGCCGGTCGGCCTGATCCGCTCGCGCGAGAAGGCATCTGCCAGCTGGGTCTGGCGGTGTCACATCGATTTATCGAATCCTGATGCGCGCGTGTGGGAATTCCTGCGGCCATTTGTGGAGCAATACGACGCCGCCATTTTTTCGTCGCAGTCTTTTGCGCGGCAACTGCCCATCCCGCAATATCTCTTTTATCCGTGTATCGATCCGCTTTCCGAAAAGAATAAGGAATTGCCGGACTCGGTGGTGCAGAAGGTATGTGATGACTTTGGCATCGATCGCTCCCGTCCCATCCTGACCCAGGTCTCGCGATTCGACCGCTTGAAGGATCCGGTGGGAGTAGTGCACGCCTACAAGCTCGCCAAAAAATATGCGGACTGCCAACTCGTTCTTGCCGGCGGAGGCGCGTCCGACGATCCGGAAGGCGCGGTTGTGTTGCAGGAAGTGAAAGAGGCGGCGGGGAACGATCCCGACATTATTATTCTTGATCTGCCACCTTGGTGCGGGTTCGAAATCAACGCCATTCAGCGCGCTTCCACAATCGTGGTGCAAAAGTCCCTCAAAGAGGGGTTCGGCCTTACTGTCACCGAGGCGTTATGGAAGGGCAAGCCGACGATCGCCGGCGCCGTGGGCGGCATACCGAACCAGATCATTCACAAACTCACGGGTGTTCTGGTGCATTCGGTGGAAGGATGCGCGTTTCAGATTCGATATCTCCTGACGCATCCGGACTTCGCGAAGCGCATCGGCGCCAGTGGGCGAGAGCACGTTAAAGAGAATTTCTTGATGACCACCAACGTGAAACGCTGGCTCCTTCTGTTCCGAATCCTGGAGGAAGCAAAAGCCCGCCGCGGAGCGCGATAAGTGTAGCGCCGCCATCCTGCCGGCGCTACGAGAATCCTTTCACGTGCCTTCGCGAGTGCCCATCTCCGCTCCCCGAGTTGCGTTGGTTAGACCGAAGTAAGTACTTGGAAGTTGCGGAGCAATCTTCATTCTGCGAGGAAGAGTTCCCTTCTCAATCTGCCGCAGGACTGTTTCCGCGGCAGATTCGCCCAATTCCGACAACAACGTCCTCATATCATCCGCGAGCGGCTCTAGAACAGTTATGTGGTCGAGGTCCACCGAAGCCACAGGCAATTCCAGTTCCGGTGGCAGAGTAACATCGATTGCGATCATGCCTTCAATTCCTCTCTGCTGAAGCTCGACGGAAATGCTTTGCCATCCCACCGTGCGATCCCAAGATCCGAGAGCCAGCAGATATCCTTTGCGATGCAACAGACTTTGTACGCCGGCCAACACCCTGGCAACGGGAGCTAGACCGATATCAGATGTGATGGCCGCAATCAGGCGGGTGCGCTTCGTTCGCAGAGATCGCGCCCACAGGTTCGGACGATAGTTCAGCTCAGCGACCGCGCGCAACACGCGATCTTTTGTTCGCTGCGGAATCGCCCTCGACGCGGGCGTATTGTTTACGATTGCCGAAACCGAGCACGCAGCGAGTCCAACTCGTTCGGCCACGGTACGCAGGCTGACCGCAGGTTGTTTGCCCGACAAAACTCCTCCTCATCCTGTTGTTTCAGGATTTCTAAAACTCGGCAGCTGGCGCGGTTCTTGCTTACGGCGAAGTCAGTTGCACAACGGGAAACCCATTCGCGGGGAAACCAAACGACAAAAGTTTGGAGAGCCCTGCGACGTTGCAGAAGATGCACAACTACTTTGGAGCAGGCAGAGTCGGATAGTCCAACTCAAAAAAATCATTGTAAGGATTAGTCGCGCAGCGGATCGGAAGCGATTCAGTTTGAGGATCGCTGGCCTCAAATTGCTGGGCATCATCCCGAGCGGAGCCGTTTTTCAGGCGAAGGGAAGGATCTTGCGCGCCGGCCGGCAACTCTCCACGCGAGATCCTGCCCCGGCTGAACTGCGCCGGGCTTCAGGATGAAGACTTCGAAAGATGTCCGTAATGGCAAGAACCGAAGCAGTTTTGGTGGATACAGCCGGACTGTGTAAACTACCTTCGCGATGAGGTCGTCCCCTAGATCTGCCGCCGTAAACTTCTGCTTCCTCTTAGCCTGGCTGATGCCCGTTCTCGCCCTGCCGGTTTCGAGCTTCGCCTCCGCTTACGATGGCCATCCCAAGCTGGTGGTGGTAATCGTGATTGACCAGTTCCGCGGCGATTATCTGGAGCGCTACCGCAACCAATTCGGAGACGGCGGCTTTCGCCTGCTCGTCGATCACGGCGCCTACTTTCCGAACTGTAAATACAACTACGCCAATACGCGCACCGCTCCCGGACACGCCACATTGTTTACCGGCGCCTACAGCAACGGCCACGGCATCGCCGCCAACGAATGGTGGGACCCGAAGAAAAAGCACATGGTCAGTTCCGTCGAAGACGACGCCACGAAGCTGGTGGGCGTCAACGGAGGGAAAACCGGCGCCTCGCCGCACAATCTGCTGGCCGACACTTTAGGGGATTAACTAAAACTGGCAAACCAGGGCAAGGCCCGGGTGTTCGGAATTTCATTGAAGGACCGCGCCGCCGTCCTTCCTGCCGGCTTCGCCGGAGATGCGGCCTACTGGATTGAGCCGTCCAGCGGTGCATGGGTGACTTCCACTTACTATCGCGATGACCTTCCCCAGTGGGTACAGGATTTCAACTCCACGCGCCCCGCGAAATATTGGAATCGGGAGTGGAAGGACGCGCAAGGAACCGTTCTGCGCTCGACCGCGCACCGCCAGAGTAAAGACGGCTCCGAAGCCGGATTCTACGACGTAGTCGGTCCGACTGCGTTCGCCAACGAGTACGAATTCGAGTTCGCCAA
>PLEA01000038.1 GCA_003136335.1 Acidobacteriaceae bacterium
CCGCCCTCGTGGATCGAGCCCGGTGTCTCCGGAGCCACATGGCTCGGAATGCCGCCCGGGAAGGAGAATTGGCGGAACAGCCGCTGGAGGCCCTGCTCGTCGCGACCGATGTGCGGGTAGACCTCGCTGTAGGTGCCCTCCAGATAGGTGTTGGCCACGAGCCCGGGTCCGCCGTGACCGGGACCTGTCACATAGAGGACGTTCAGCGCGCGTGCCCTGATCACCCGGTTCAGATGCGCGTAGATGAAGTTGAGGCCCGGCGTCGTGCCCCAATGGCCGAGCAGCCGCGGCTTCACGTGCTCGATCCTCAGAGGCTCCCGCAGCAGCGGATTCTCAAGGAGGTAGATCTGCCCGACGGACAGGTAGTTCGCCGCGCGCCAGTAGGCGTCGATCTTGCGTTCCTCCTCAGCCGTGGGCGGAGCAACTGAATCGCTAATCTTGACCGGTGTTGCTGAATGTCTATTCATGGAACAGTTCCTCCCGGGGAATCAGGATTCACTCGAGACGGGCAAATTGATTTCCAAGCCTCTAAAATATTCGGCCTGGTGTCCGTATGGGGTTTGGCAGCCCGTGTGATTAAACCCGTCGAGAATGGGCTGCCGTACTCGCAGGCTCTGTGGATCACCCGCTCGACTAAACCTTAACTGCCTGCGGGACAGGTACTCGGTCATCGGTTTCGAACGGCACTACTCGCAACACTTCATCCAGGGTGCTAATCCCGCCCCGTACTTTTTCTATTGCGTCTTCCTGCATCAATTTCATGCCGTTGGATCGCGCTACGTCGCGGATCGCATCCATATTTCGATTCTCTCGAATCGCCCGTCGCACCGTTTGGTCCACCAGCAGAAATTCGTAGATTCCCACGCGTCACTTGAAGCCCGTTTGTTCGCAGAGGTCGCAGCCTACGGGCACGAGCTCTACATCGACAGGTTCAGCGACGCCGAGCCCGGCTAGCCGGGCGCGGTATCCGGGCTGTGCGGGTACCTCCGCGTGGCATTTGCAAAGTCGCCGAATCAGCCGCTGCGCCAGAATTCCAGTTACCGATGCGGCTATCAAATAGCCGGGAATATCCAGATCGAGCAGGCGAATTACCGCCGACACGCTGTCATTTGTGTGCAAGGTGGAGAGCATCAGATGCCGGTCTGGGCCGCTTTCATGGCAATTTCTGCGGTCTCGTGGTCTCGGATTTCACCTATCATGATCACGTTGGGATCCTGGCGGAGGATGGAACGAATGCAACTAGCAAACGTCAGTCCTGCGCGCGTGTTGACATGGACTTGGTTGATGCCCGGCAGTACATATTCGACCGGATCCTCAACCGTGACGATGTTTAACGAGGACTTGCGCACCAGATGCAGAGCCGAGAAAAGAGTGGTGCTCTTTCCTGACCCGGTCGGTCCCGTCCCAAGAAGTGTGCCCTGCGGCAAGGAAAGCAAGTGCACGAGCTTCTACTTGATGAGAGGAGGAAATCCCAATTGAGCGAACGTCAACAAAGGCGCTTCCGATTCTCTAATAGCCGCATGACGACCTTCTCGCCGTACTGAGTGGGCAGAGTGGATACGCGCATATCCAGATGTTGCTTGCCGATGCTGACCATAAAACGTCCGTCTTGTGGGACGCGGCGTTCGGCAATGTCCATGTCGGACAGAATCTTGATGCGTGATACGAGAGCATTCTGCAGCGCACGTGGGATGTGCAATAGATCATGCAGCACACCATCCACGCGAATTCGAATGAGGGTGTCGTCTATCTGTGGCTCAATGAACTTGGCTGGGCTGTAATGCAATCCAAGTAAGGGACGCCTGTTATCTCCTCCAACGCCGAGGACAGATCTGACTTTTGAACTAGTCCACGCCGGAGCATCAACTCGCCCAAGTGAATCACCTTGCCTTGCTGTTCAGAAATGATTTGGCCAGATCCGGAGCCGAGATCTTGCCGCGTTCCTGTAATAACTCTCCGAGCTTCTTGTGCTTCATGTTCGACCTCGTAAGCCGATGGTCACTGTTGTGTGCCCGCTTCCTTCTTAAGCAGGACAGGTATTCGATGGTCCCTAACGGAGAAGCCGATGAAGGATCGGCTCTGCTTCCTCTTCGGTTAGTAGGCCCTTTCGCATCATTAGCACGAGCAGCTCTTCGAGAATGTGATGTTCCTCGTTCTTCGCGGTGGCCCGATATAGTGGCTGTTCCTCGTCTGCCAGCACATTCGGCACAGGCTGCGTTTCTCCGCGAAGCTCCGCAAACCATTTGTCGAGGGTCAACAGTTGTTCCGGCTCAGCCGTCGCAAATAGCACACCCATCCCAACTCCAATTTGCGAATACGCAACCTTCGCCTTGGCGTTGAAAGATTTTCCGTCTTTTGTCAACCGTAACTGCATTTCGGTTCCCGCAGGAAAAGGGTTCATTGTGTCTACGTAGCACCCACCGAGGCTCAAATCCGTTGTGTGCGCGTTAAGCCGTGCCCCGGATTGGGGCTCGACCACCGTCGCCGCGGCTGTAAACGGACTCCTTGGTTTGCTTCGCCGTTCTCCGGAGGGAGCCGCTCGGTTCGGCAATTGATCGACGGCCGCTCCCGCTTTCGCTTCACCGCCGTTCGACTCCCCTTTACCATCAGAGTTTTTTTTCATATCGATATCCTCAAGAGCTGAGTATCCGAACTGTCTGACTTTCTGGCTCCTTCGCAGAGGGGCGGTGCCTAGACCAAGTTATGCACCCGCCAGACTCTGCAGCGCGGCCCGATTGCAGATGTTGATTGTGGAACCTTTAACGGTTAGCAAATTTCTCTTGTTAAAGGCAGTGAGCAGACGCGTTACGGTCTCGCGGCTCACACCGATCACCTCTCCAATCTCCTCCTGAGTGAGCGGGATCCGAAGATGATTCTGCCCCTGAGCGTGATTGGCCGACCAGCCAAGGAAAAATCGCGCCAGTTTTTCGGAAGCAGAACGCGAAAGCCCCAGCGACTGAATCACCTCATGTTCAGCGTAATGACTGTCTGTCAAGAGTTGAGCCACCTGGATAACAGCTTCCGGATGGGCGCTCAGGAAGCGCAGAAACGCGGCACGAGGGATGAAGTTAACCCGGGCTTGCTCTGATACTTCGGCGGTCACTTCGT
>PLEA01000534.1 GCA_003136335.1 Acidobacteriaceae bacterium
AACAGCTATCCCCTGCCGGCGAGTGGCGGAACGCAGAGCGTGAGTCCAACGGTCACGACTATTTACACGGCAACCGCAACCGGAACCAACAATCAAACTGCACCCGCAACTGCGACGGTCACAGTGACACTTCTGGCAGCGCCCACGGTGACAATAAGCGCGGATCCTACCTCCATTATTGCCGGACAGTCGAGCACGCTCAAAGTGGTAGCCACAAATTCGAACGAGGTACTGATAACCGACAACGTGGATTCGAACAGCTATCCCCTGCCGGCGAGGGGCGGAACTCAGAGCGTGAGTCCAACGGTCACAACTATTTACACGGCAACCGCAATCGGAACCAACAAGCAAACTGCAACCGCAACTGCGACGGTCACAGTGGCTCCAGGAAGCCTCAACGCTTCCGTCAACCACATCATCTTCATGATGCAGGAGAATCGCACCTTTGACCATTATTTCGGAATGCTGAACCCTTATCGCAGCGCGTATGGCTTCAACGTGGGGGACGACGGCGTCACCTACAACGTGGACGGCATTGACGACAAGCTGAGCACAATCTTTAACCTCGACGACGAAGGCCAGAGTTTTAGTTTGTTTAAACTCAAAAGCACCTGCATCGACGACGACTCCTCGTCCTGGCTGCCCAGCTACGGTGACGTGAATCGCTACGACTACAGCATTACCCGTCATATCAACATGGACGGCTTCGTCCACACCGCTGAGGGATATGCCAAATACTGTGCGATTCCTGGCAATGGCTGCACCGGCGGACAATTCACCGATTTGACCGGGCAGCGTGCCATGGGCTATTACGATGGGAATTATCTCAACTACTACTATTACATGGCCTCGCAATTCGCCGTTTCGGATCGCTGGTTTTCACCAGTCGCCAGCGAGAGCGTGCCCAACCGCATTGCAACCATGACGGGCGGGACTACGCAGGGTCTCGTGCACGATCCAGGCTCGAATGAAGATAACCTCGGTGTACAACTAGCGATTCCAACCATCTTCCAGGAGCTCGACGCACATAAAGTATCCTGGAAAATTTATTACTCGGTTACAGAAGACCAATGTTTAGCAGACAACGACGGAGATTGCGGGAACGGACAGCCAGTCAATAAGTATCCTGCGACTACGCTTACTTATTTCACCTACTCGTTCCATTACCTATATCTCAAGGATCCCCAGCAACGTCCCACCTGCGTGCCGCCCACTCAAGATTCGGGACCCGCCGTGGGGGATCCAAACAACGCTTTTTGCATAGACGTGAATCACATCGCTCCCATAGGACAGTTCACAACCGATTTGGCGAATCACGCTCTCCCCAGCTTCGCTTGGATCGAACCTGGATACAGCAACGATGATGAACATCCGGGATCGGGACAATCCATTTTACTGGGGCAAGCTCAGGTGGCGAGCCTGTTCAATGCTCTTATGGCAAGCTCTTCGTGGAAGGATTCGATCTTTTTCTTGAGCTATGACGAAGGAGGCGGTCCCTACGACCACGTGCCGCCGGTTCCCGGGCACACCAATGACAACACTGATTCCCAGTTTTTGGCTAACTATCCTACCGACATTTCAAGCATTGCCATGAATCCGGATTCCTACAATCCGTGCGTCCCGGCCAATGGAACAGACACTCCAACGTTGCACTGCGACCTGGTGACTTCTCCTCCGGCGGCGAATCGAGATCCCGGTACAGATCCCACCGATGCGGCGGCGCAGCAAGGGTTTGCCGCCCAACTGGGTTTCCGCCTGCCTAACATTGTTCTCTCGCCCTTCACTCGCAAGCACTACGTTTCGCACACGCCCATGGATCACACGGCCGTGATCAAGCTAGTGGAAACCAGGTTTATAGGAAGCGGTGCGGCTCTCACGGCAAGAGATGCTACCCAGCCTAATCTTCTGGACTTCTTCNNTTCGACTTTATCGGCGTTCCCTGGCTGACTCCGCCGAGCGGCGTGCCCCAGCCCTATCCGCCCTCACAAGCTCAAGCAACATGCACTGCAGACGACATGGGGCCATGACCGATGGCTCTAACCAAGGGGGATGCCGCCCAAACCGACATGACTGAGTTCTTTGATTTCAGCAACCCGGCTTGACTCCTGACGCAGCAAAGTATGCGGCAACGTAGGAACTATAGCTCCAATCGAGTAGCCTAGTCGGAAGGCCACAATGTTGACCCAGTGCCATGATTTCGAAGTATTCATCTGAGGGCCAAAGCTTTCTGTGGAGGATAAATGAATCCATCGCTCTTGGAGGATGGAGGTATTCTCTTCGAAACTCTTCGGAATCGCCAGGTATTCGCAAGCCTGCCGAGTCGCAATAGCGGGCGAATCTGCTTAGGACATGAATCTCTGAGAATATTGATGCCACGAACCGGCCGGTGACTACTTTTTCAGTGCGCGGATATAAGCCACCAGCCCTTTAACGTCTTCCGCCTTCAAAGACTTTCCGTACGCGGGCATCTTGTTCTTGCCGTTCGTAATGATACTAGAGAGCTCCGTGTCCGACATTCCCTGCACGTCGGCCGTTGTGAAATCGTGGGCGCCCATTTTCTTCCCCGTCGCCGAACCGCTTCCGTCCGCGCCATGGCACGCAGCACATTTCGACTTGTAGAGCGCCTCCGACGCGTTCTGCGCGGGCGCCGACAAGGAGAGAGAAAACATGAAAGCGATGGCTGTCAAAGTAACGAAAACTTGTATATTGATTATCTTCATCTTCAGGCTCCATTCGATCCGTGGTTTATATTCGCGTTCTCATGTGGCATGCAGACTCCGGTTGTCGTGTTCAGAGGCGAGGCATTGCTAGGGAACGTCTGAACAAGTTTTGATTGCAACCGCTCGGTGCAGAAGCCAGGGCGTCCAG
>PLEA01000480.1 GCA_003136335.1 Acidobacteriaceae bacterium
GATGGACCGCATCCGCAAGCTCGGAGTGCAGAGCCTGTGGCTTACTTCGGGTCGTCGTGACGGGACCGTTACTCGTTCTGAGCTGGCTGGATTTGCCCGCCAGGGAGTCGAGCGACTTCTCGTGATTAAGCTCAATTCGTATGCGGAAATGGATCTTTCCGATTTACTTCGCTTTCATTGTGAGAGCCGAAACCCGGTGACCGAGGCTCAGGATGCCCGAGGCCAATTAGGAGTTTCCCTGCTGGATCAGCTGGCGCTACGCGCAACCGAGGAAAAACACGAACTTTCCTCCGCTGCAACCGACTGTGGGCGAACACCTTATCAGTTTAGCGGATACGCCAAGCGCATTTTAGCCGCGCGGGAAAGGCAGGAACTGGTCGGAGATGCACTGACCGGAGCCTGCGCCATGCGACCCTTCGGGAAGCAGATTAGCGATCAGGTTTGGATCGGGGAAGGCGTGAGCCTCGCAAGTTCGGCGCGGATCGTCGGGCCAACCTATATCGGAGCCCGCACCATCATTCGCGCTGGCGCGACCATCGGTCCTTATACTTCGGTGGAGCGCGATTGCGTGGTCGATTGCGGAACTACGGTCGAGCGATCCACAGTCCTACCCCACACCTATTTGGCACCGGGCCTCCTCATTCAGGACGGCGTGGTGGATGGTGGATTCCTGGAACATCTGGGTTGGGGGACAGTCGCAGATCTACAGCCGGCAGGCTTAGGAAGCAGGATCCCACGGCGTGAATCTCGCAGACAAGCCTCCTGCGAGGTCCCGCCGGATGTTTCCTCGCCAGCCGACAGCGTTCCCGCGTGGAACTTTGGGTCGTCCTCTGCCGCATCGCAGCCTTGGCTCCAGGTGCAGCTGTGACCATCCTGCCCTTTCCGTGCGCAATGAGTTCTGCGCTGCGTCGTGCCCAGCGGAAAGACTTGCTGAGTGCTCTGCGCGTTTCCGGATCTCCAGTGATTGTGGACTTATCGGGCTGTCCTGCCTTGAATCATGAGGACATTGACTTGGTATTAGAATGCATGGCGCAGGTGGCAGGCCGGGATACGCAAGTGCTCTTCGTCGCGGGCTCGGGCGTCAACCGAGTCCTCCTGGAAGTGACCCGCATTCCTTCGCTGGTCCCCGTCTTCAATTCAGTAAAAGAAGCGCTTGCCTATTCGGAGACTGCAGCGGGGAGCGATACTAAAGATCAACGCGCGAGCCAATCTCAAAGAGTCTGGGGGGCTGCGTAAATGAATCGGACAGGTCGCCTATATTCAAAATGCTTCTCGATTGCCCTGATGGCAGGGGCATTTCTGATATCGAGCGAAATGCCGCTTCTGGCGAGCCCTCCTCAGCAATCTAATACGGCCGGCCAGAAGCAGGACAACTCGTTGCCAGATGCGCCGCAATCTCAGTCCGCACCGGCGGCACAGGGCCAGCAGCCAGCACCCGCTCCCTCGGGAGCTGCGGGAGCGAAGGCCGCCAATGTGAAAGGAGCTCCGGTAGCCCAGCCCGCAGGCGCAGCAGTGGCGCCTCCGCGGCAGCGTGGTCATCGCTCACTCCTGATCAAGCTCGGGTTGCTAGCTGGCGCCGGAATAGCCGTTGGGTCAGTGGTCGCTTTATCTGAGAAAAGTCCGGCCCGGCCGCCAGGTGCTACAGCATCTACTCATCCGTGAACCTTGGAGTTTTCCAACAAATGGCTTCCCATAAAGCCAATACGCAAGCCGCTTCCAATCGCCCGTTCATAATTACCTTCTCGGGAATCGACGGAGCGGGGAAGACCACACAAATTGAGTACCTGGTGTCGCACCTGCAGAAACAGGGCCTTCGCGTGCGCCTTCTCAGCTTCTGGGACGACGTGGCAGTCTGGTCGAAAATGCGCAGCGGCGTCGGCCAAACGACAGTGGATTCGTCTCCCACGGCTCAGGCTACTCAGAGTTCATTTGTCCCCAAAAACAATAAGCACATTCGGAAGTGGTATTTGACGGCCGCGCGCGCAGGATTCTACCTGCTCGATGTTGTCCGATTGCACCGCTTGCTCGCCAGTCAAAGGATCCAAAACTCTGACGTCGTAATCTTTGATCGCTATATTTACGATCAAGTCGCAAATATCTATTCAAAATCGTTGGCCGCTCGCATTTACAGCAAGATTCTCCTGAAGCAGGCCCCCGCTCCCGACCTGCCTTTCATCATCGACGAGTGGCCTGCCGCAGCGTTTGCGAGAAAGCCGGAATTCCCCCTGGAATTTGTGCATCGGAATCGCGAAAATTTTCTGCACCTCCGCGAACTGGTTCCTCAGCTCATTGTGATCTCGCCTGGCAAGCCGGAAGATGTCCGAAATGAAATTTGTCATTACGTCACCCGCTCGCGGGTTCTAAGTCCCTCTCCCACTAAGGGAAAGACTGAAGATGCCGCGGCCAATGCCGTAGTTCGGCGACAGACTTCCTGTAGCGTACAAAACGACCCAACCGCCAGTCTCTAGCCGCCATCCAAGGGCTTGCGTGGTACCGAAAGAGGCCCTGAATGATCCCTGGAGTTTCCGAAAATACTTTCGCCCTCGTAGTCCCGACACTGAATGAATCGGGAAATATCGACAAAATACTCACCGCACTCACCCGTACCTTGAGCGCGACGCAGTATGAATACGAAATCGTAGTCGTCGACGACGGAAGTACCGACGGAACGGTAGAACAAGTTCGCGACTGGACAAAACGAGATCCGCGCGTCCGCCTTCTTTCGCGTGCCGGAGAACGGGGTTTAGCAGGGGCGGTGTTGTACGGCTGGAGTCAATCCCGGGCGAACCTGCTCGGCGTGATTGACGCTGACCTGCAACATCCCCCTGAGTTGCTGCCGGAACTGCTGAAGGCAGCCGAAGGAGCAGATATCGCCGTCGCCAGCCGCTACGCTCGGAATCACGCAGTGAAGGGTTGGAATCCGATTCGTGCCGCCGTTTCGCGGCTGAGTACGCTCGCCGCAGCGCCTCTAATTTCCAAGAAGAACCTCGGGGTCACCGACCCGATGTCGGGTTTTTTCATCATTCATCGCCACTGCATTGAGGGGCTGACCTTCCAGACCACGGGATTCAAACTCCTGCTTGAAATTCTGGTCCGTGGGCGCATCCACACAGCTAAGGAAGTTTCTTACAATTTCGGTCTTCGCCAAGCGGGCAGAAGTAAGGCCAATGCGACCGTAGCCTTTCACTATTTGCACCTTCTGGGTCGCCTTTCGCGGGATCTGGTGTTGCGTTCGAGTGCGCCATGAAGATTGCGCTCATCACGTCTTTTCCGCCAAGCCGTCATGCGCTCAATGAGTATGGTTTCCACGTAGCAAATCAACTTCGGCTAGAACGGTGTATTGATCTAACGGTGTTGGGAGATTATCTCCCAACGCCCGCCGAGGAACTGCCCGGGTTCACCGTCAATCGCTGTTGGGGTTTCGGGAAGAATGGAAACCTGGCGACCTTGGTGCGGGCAATTCGGCAGGCGAAGCCTGACGTAGCCTGGTTCAACCTTGGCTTCGCCAGCTTCGGCGACCGCCCCCTTTCGGCGATCTTGGGGCTCGTGGCGCCGGCTGCGGCACGCTTGGGCGGGGTGCACTCGCACGTCACGCTACATCAGCTTTTCGAGACGGTCAACCTGGATGATGCCGCTGTTTCCTCGCAACGGTTGTACCGAGCCGGAGGTTGGCTGGCCACGCATCTGCTCTTGAGCGCCAACTCGCTCTCCGTACTCATGCCCGCCTATCGTCGAACTTTAGACGAGAAATACAAGCGCGGCCAGGTCAGCGTACGATCGCATGGGATCTTTGCCGAGCGCCCGGAGCCTCCAGACTTTACGCGCCGGGGAAACCCGACCCACCGCATTCTCGCGTTTGGAAAGTGGGGGACTTATAAGCGTCTCGAGCTATTGATCGAGGGGTTTAATCGGTTGGCAACGAAGTTCCCCAATGTAGAGCTGGTAATCGGTGGCGGCGATCATCCAAAAACTGCCGGCTATGTGCAGTCGATGGCGCAGCGCCACGCCAGCGATCATATTCGCTTTCTGGGCTATGTACCCGAGGAGGCAATTGCCGACCTGTTTCGTGAGGCAAGCCTGGCGGTGATGCCCTACACTTCATCTGCTGGCTCCAGCGGCGTGGCCCACCTGGCGGCACAGTACGGGGTTCCGGTCATCGCCTCCGGCATCCAGGACTTTCGGGACCTCGCGGAGCATGAGGGGATTGCCATCCGGTTCTTCATCCCAGGCGATGTAGACAGCCTCGTCGAGCAAACGCTCCTGGCCTTGAATTCTCCGGATGATCTGAAAGAGATGGCTTGGCAAAGTTACGCGGCCGGGGTGGCCATGAGCATGCCGGAGGTAGTGCGGGAATACATCCGGGCTTTCCGCCAGCAGGAGCGCATCAAGACTCTGCAATTGGCGGCCGGCTTGCGTCGCTCCGGTCAATTCCGAAGGCCCGAAGCCTTGGCTCGCACGGTGGGCGAGAAAATTCAAAGATGGCAGGACGAAGACGAGATCGCCGCGTCCTCTGCTTAACCCTGTTTGTGTAGCGCCACTCGGCGGCTCGTGGGGGCGCTTCCCGCCCAACTTGCGAGGGCAAGGATGGCGGCGCGGCAGCCGACCCTATTTACGTCCGCTTAATTTGGCGCAGACTAGGACGCGGTTCATGACCGTACCTATTCTTGATTTGGGTCTTGGGGCTGCGAGTTCTGCGGAGGCTGTTGGGGTGGCGTCGGGTCTCGGTCTTGTTGCGAGTTCGGAAGCGTCGGGGCAGGAAGAGATGGAGCCCGCACCCCAATCGAAGGCACGGGCGTTGCATCCCCTTCATTGCTCTTTGAGGCTGTATCGCGACGCTGAAGTTGTACTGGTCTTGGTTCGCGGCGCCTCGTCTCTTGAATCGCTTTCAGAGTGGCTTCCACGTCCAACTGATTCCCGTCGGCCAGTTTGTCGATCTTCTGGCCCTCGGCTTCAGGTCGCGTCGAATAGCTCACCTTAGCGTTCGCGTCTCGTCCAGTACGAGCCGCCTCGTAATACATTTCGGCGCTTTCCTGATCACCAGCCAACTCGGAGACGTAGCCCAGATTGTTCAAGGTGAACGCATTGCGGGCATCCTGTTGATACGCCTGTAAGAAAAACTCTTTCGCAACCGACGGGTGGTTATCATTCAGGGCAGCCACTCCACGCAGATTCAGCCGAGCAGTCGCTGCCTCGACCCCTTCGCCCCGGGCGATCTGCTCGCTAATGGCCGCTGCGTTTCCTGCGGCTACCTCGCTAATTGGCCGGCCGCGCCACTTCGCGCGCGGAGTCACCACCACCCGCTTCGTCGAATGCAGGCTGGCCGCTGCGGAGTATGATCGTAGGGCCCCCTCGCTGTCTCCAAGCGTCTCCATCGCGTAGCCCAGATTGTTGAGTAGAAACGGATCGTGCGGATGGCTGGGCAGGGCGGATTGCAGCAGGTTCCTGCCCTCAAGCACATGCCCTTCTTGCAACAGAACAATCGCCTGCTCGTTGATCTTGCTGACCTGCCGATCGGCATCTTGCATCTGCCGAAACGCCTCATCCAGGGGCTTGCCCTTGAGGGCGGCCGCATTGGACTGGTCGATTATCGCATCCGTATGCTGCCGCTCCGCTAATGCATAGTAGCGTAGGGCTCGATCGGCATCACCCTCTAATTCAGCGACATATCCCAGATTATTCAGCGTAAACGGGTCTTCAGGATCCAGCAGGTAGGCCTTATAGAACAGTTGCTTGGCTTTTTTCTGATGCCCGTGCTTGAGTTGGGCAACACCCTCGCGGTTGAGCTTCTGGCTGGGTGTAGTTATACTGCGCTGTGGAATGGGAACCTTCAAATTGCTCGCGAACCCCTGGCTTGTCCCAGCGAGAAGTTGCATCGCTAGCAAACCTGGAATCGCAATGAGCGTTCCCACCTTACTCAATTCATCACCTCGCCGGAACTATGATGCCTGAAGGCAGTGTGCGGTTGGACTACAGTCAATACCCTATGCGTATGCTCCATTCGCGTTCTTCCGAATTTGCATCAAAGCGGCAATGACAAGACACCTCTGGTCGATGATCTTGATAGCTGGCTGCGCGTCTGCACAGGTTGCCGCTCCTCCCACTTCCGGCGATGCTGGCCCGCAGAAAGCGGCTCCNNACAAGCACCGCCAACCCTCCCTCAGCACGCAAACCCGAAGAGAAGATAGGCCTGGTGCGCGGCGTACTGAAGCGAGTGGATCCCATCCACGACGAACTGTTAGTTCACGCATTTGGTGGCCGCGATATCCGGATTTCTTTCGATCCGCAGACTCAACTTCTTCCGGCAAACGCGAAAACGCCTGTGAACAGCATTCCAGCCGGCTCTGTCGTGTCAGTCGACACCGTGACCGCGGGTGGCAAGTTGCTCGCGCTCACCGTGCGAACTGGTTCCTCCAACGCGGCTGAAATGAACGGGCAGGTCGTGCGGTACGACGCAGCTAAATCCCGGCTCATCCTGCGCGATCCCTTAAGTCCGGGAAGCGTTGTGCTGCGGATCACTGCCAGCACGACAGTTGTCAACCGGGGCCAGTCCGCCTCGCCGCAGACTTTGTCTCCGGGCATGCTTGTCCAGGCATGGTTCACTCCAGCACAGAATGCCGCGAGCAGAGTTGAGATTCTTGCTGAACGTGGGAACTCTTTTGCATTTGAGGGTCGAATTGTCGCCGTCGACTTGCGCGCGCGCGTTCTGGCCCTGTCCAACGACACCGACCAGAGCGTTCACGAACTCGCCATAAACTCCCTGGATGCCGCCAGTCTCGCTCTTTTGAAAGAAGGCGCCGACGTCGANNGCGAAAGCCCTGATTCTCCCGCCGCCCGCGCGGTAGGTTTCAGCTTAAGCTCTTCGGGAAGCCCCAAGCTCGGCGCGCCTGTCCCGCAGTGTCCGCGCAACCAGGAAATCGCGAAACATGTAACGAACCGTGTGTCGAGCATAACGGATAAGGCTTCGCAGGTCGGTATTGTGCCAACAACACAAGTGCATGTTCGGAGACAAACCACAATAGAACCGGAAGCGGCGGTGCGCCGATTCGGGCATCGTCAGCATGGCCGCTGCCATGCGGTGATTTCCCTCAATGATGGTCAGAGGAGATTGCCCGTCGATGCCAATCAGCAACACGGCATCGGGTACATGGCTCTCCCGAAGATCGGTGCCGATTGCCCCGAGCTTTTTCAGGAAGCGACTCTGCTGCCCGCGAGCCAATTCCGCTTGGATGCGGCCAATCATTTCCGTTAGGTAGAACCCCCCTCCCGCAAAGCGCCTCCACTGGTTGCGCGGAAAGGATCGCAGGCGCGCCAGGTCGCGCGACGTCAGTTCAATCTCCCACCACTCTATATCGGGGGGCAGTTCACGCCACAGGCGTCCTCGTCGGCGGAACAGCAACGCGTGACGGATAAAGTTTTCATGAGGATGACCGAGATCGGCCTGCTCCACAAGGTACTTGAAGTCTCGGCGATACGGATCAAACTCGGGATGATAGAACTCGCCCCGTAGGAATTCCGCGACGATCTCCTCCTCCGGCACAGGCCGCAGGCGCTGCAGAGGTTCCGGATTTGCCGGAGAAGGCTCTGATTCGTCTTGCTCGCGGAAGAGCGGGATCGTGACGACTATTAGGAGTCCGCACATCACGAACAGTTGCACCAGAATCACCTGGGACAAGGAATTGTGATAACGCCAGATCGCTCCGGCCGTCAAGGCGCTCGCGCCCAACTGCACCCATGCCGCGGTGCCGATGCGCCGTGAGATCTCGTGCATCATGACAACCACTGCAACGCAATAGATGCCGGTCATGACCGCATACTCGGTCAAGAGTGCGGAGAACGACGCTGCCGTGCCTAGCAGAAACGACTTCCCCAGCAGCATGGCCCATACGGCCTGCGGTGCCAGCGCCACCGCCACGATGAATGCGGTGGTGACTGTTCCCACCAGGAGCAACCCGGTGTACAGCACCGAGTGCCCACTCTGGCCATGCGTGTGACTGGCAGACACGGGAAACATGCTGCTCACTACCGACCACGACAACATGAAGACCACGCGACCCACCAGAGCCACGGCCGCGTAGATTCCCGCTTCCGGCGGCGCGAAGAAATGCTTCACCAGCA
>PLEA01000321.1 GCA_003136335.1 Acidobacteriaceae bacterium
CAGCACAGTTATTTCAACCTGGCCGGAGAGGGTACCGGCGACATCCTAAATCACGAGCTCATGCTCAATGCCGACCGCTTCACCCCGGTCGACAAGAATCTCATCCCCACCGGCGAACTCCGCCCCGTGGAAGGAACGCCTCTCGATTTCAAGAAATCCGCCAGAGTCGGCGCCCGCATCGACGACCCCTACGACCAAATGGTCCTTGCCCACGGCTACGACCACAACTGGGTCATCAGCCGCAAAGGCGAGGGCCTCACACTCGCAGCGCGCATGTACGAGCCCACCAGCGGCCGCGTGCTGGAAGTTTCCACCACGCAGCCCGGCGTTCAGTTCTATACCGGAAATTTTCTCGACGGCACGGTCACGGGCAAGCAAGGCCACGTCTACAAGCGGCGCTACGGATTCTGTCTCGAGACTCAGCACTTCCCCGATTCGCCGAATCATCCCGACTTCCCGAGCACAATCTTGAAGCCGGGCGAGACGTTCCGCCAGAAGACGGTATTCAAGTTTTCAACGAAGTGAGAACGGGCAGTTAGGCGAATGGCATCCCGTTGGGAATGGTCGACAGTAGCACGGCGTTTCCAACGCCGGGTTTGCATGATGATTTCGGAGTCTCCGTCCCGCTAGGGACGGCTGAAGTGGCGCTCGGAGCCACGAATGTTCAGGCGTGCCTCCAGCACGAAGTTAGTCTAAATTACTACGTACCCGCCGCTTGAAGCGGCGGGCTATTATCAAAAGTCCCTACGGGACCGTATGAGTGCGGCACGCGCTAAACGCTTGGATCGATGCAAGGGAACGCTCGACGCAACTCGGTCTCGCTGTCCCGATCGAATAACTGGTCGCGACGCTACTCCCCCCGCAACTCCTCCACCAGCGCCTTCTCCACCATCCGGCAATGCTCCGCCTTAAGCTTCTTCCCGCCCGATGTCAGATAGAACGTATCAATCGCCATCTGCCCCTCAGTATCGATCAGCGCAATCTCGATATTGCACTCCTGGTCCGACAGGCACGACGCAATCCGGTGCAGCAGCCGCGGACGATCCTGCGTAATTACTTGCACCAGCGTGCTGCTCGAGGAGCACGAATCGTCAAACTCAATCTTCGTTTCTACTTTTACTTTTGCGATCGAGCCCTTCTCCGCCCGCTGCCGGTCACGCAACATCTTCTCCAGATCGGCCTCTTCGAGAAGCACGCTCGTGACGCTGCGCCGGAACCGATCCCACTCCGAAAGATTTAATTCCAGGGTCCGAAACCGATCCGTAAAGTAAAGCGTGTCGACCACCGTCCCCGCTTCGTTCGAGAACGCATTAGCCTTCACAATGTTCATTCCCCACGCCGCCAGCACTCCCGCCAGCTTGGCAAAAAGAAATGGCCGGTCACGAGTCACCAGGGTCAGCTCATACCAATGCCGTCCGCGCTTCAACTCGACCTGCACCGGGTCGTTGCCTAACTCGTCCGCCATTGCCATGTGCCGCATTACTTCGTCCGCGGAGTGGACCAGCAAATACCTCTGCGGAAATCCCTCCAGAAATTCCTTGAACTTGCTGCTGGTCACCGGCGCCAGCGATCGCAGCCGCGCCAGCTTTTCATCGTTCACATCCGCGTGCACCCGCTGGTCGGCGCTGTGGTTCAGGTAATTGTCTGCCCCCATGTAGAGCTGCCAAACGTTCTCCGCTTTCCACGGGGTCAAGGCCTCCGGATTCACAGCCTTGATGTCGGCATAGGTTAGCAGGCAGAGCATTTTCAGGCGCTCCGGCGTTCCCACCTTGTCGGCAAAGGCGGCCACTGTCTCCGGATTGAAAATGTCGCGCCGCAGAGCGGCCGACATCTCCAGGTGACTTGCGATCAAAAACAGCACCTCCGTCCGTTCCTTCGGATCCACATCCAGCCGATCCATGGCGCGGCCTGCAATTTCGAGGCTGGCCTCCACATGATTGCCGCCGGGCACGCCCTTGCCCGCGTCGTGCAGCAACAATGCCAGATATAGCAACTCCGGATCTTCCAGTTCGCCGAGCAGTTCCGCGTAGCGCTTATCCCACTCCGATTGCGACTGCTTCAGCCGGTGCAGGCTCTCGATCGCCAGAAACGAATGTTCATCCACCGTGAAGCGATGATAAAAATCACGCACCACCAGCGAATCGATGAGCTTCAACTCTGGCAGCAGCAGAGTCAGCAGCCGCAACGAGTGCATGGCACGCAGCGCGTCCGCGGCATGTGGCTGCAACAAGGTTTCCTGCAAGTAGAGCCACAGTTCCGCCCCCCGAGGCGGCATCGAGGCCAACGCCGGAAGCGCCTGCTCAATTCGGTATTCCGTAGTCGCGCTTAACTTCAGCCCATGGTGTGCCATGAAATGGAACATCCGCAGCAACACTTCAGGATCCTGCAGCGCCGAAGGTTGCTGCAGAAAGATCAGCCCATCCACCACGGAAAAATCGGGCGTCGTCAGCCGCGAGCGCCAGCTTTGCACCTGCCGGTATAGCGCCGACCACGCTTCAGGAATCTCTTCCAGCAGTTGCGTCACTGTCCGCTGCACGGCCCGCGCATGGCCGAAATAAATCCGCATCCAGTCCGCGGCCGAGAGTTCTGTCGCATCCGCGGCTCCAATTCTGCGCGTCGCCGCCTCGTCCTGCGCCTCCCAGCTCAGTGTGTTGTCGTCCCGCCCATGCCGGAAGTGCAGAAAGCATCGCGCCGACATCAGAAAATCCAGTGCCGCCTCCAATTGCTTGCGCACCGGAGCCCGCAGCGAACTCGCGTCCGGCCAGTCGTGCAGCTTGTCCATCGCCGAAATCAGAGCGAGCCAGCAGGCCACATTGCAATCACGCAACCCTCCCGGCACCTCCTTCAAATTCGGCTCCAGGTGATAAAGCGTCATCCCATATTTCCCGTGACGCTCGCGTGTGACCTCCGCCAGCCCTTGCAGCAAAGCCTTGGACTCCCGCATCACCACCTTCGGAATTATTTTGTCATGGAGACGCCGGAACAGATCGTGATCGCCCGCAAGGTAGCGGCAGTCGAGAAGAGAAATGGTGAACTCGGTATTGTTGGCGTCGTAGCGGTCGCACTCGCTTAACATCCGCGACGCCGGACTCAGCTTCAACCGCAGATCCCACAATTCCTGCGAGAAACGCCGGACGGAATCTTTGAAAGCCTGCTCCGCATTGCGGTCCCCAAAGAGAAAAAGCAGATCAATGTCGGAATAAGGAAACAACCATCCCCGCCCGAATCCTCCTGTGGCCGCGAGGGCGAAGTTGGCAGGCTTGGTCGCGTCAGGCGAAACGATATCCCGCCACAGTCGCGCCAGAATGTCTTCCACCAGCCGCGTGCGCTGGGCAACGGCTGCGCGCCCGTCTCCGGTAACCTCAAACTCCTGCTGGATACGCGCCGATTCGTCGCTAAGGGAACTCCGCAGTTCGCTGATCAATGGGGACGCTGCCATCATGAATGTAATTCACCCCCTGTGGCACGAGTCACGGGGGAGGCCAATTCATCACTGCCTGTCAGATACTTTCCGGTCGCGTCCGGGTAGAAATTGTTGTCGTCCTTTCGCGCAACCCGCGTGCCAAAGCCTACAGAGCTCCTTCACCGCGCTCGTCATTGCGAATCCGGATCGCTTCATCCACACGGGACAGAAAAATCTTCCCGTCCCCAATCTTACCCGAGCGTGCGGCTGCCAGAATGGCCTGCACAGCTTTTTCGACCATCGCCTCAGCCAGCACCATTTCAAGCTTCGTCTTGGGGATCAGATCCACGCTGTACTCCCGCCCGCGGTAGACCTCGGTATGTCCCTTCTGCCGTCCGTGACCGCGGACCTCGATCACCGTCATGCCTTCCACGCCGATCTCCTGCAGCGCAGTTTTTACCGCTTCCAGCTTGGAGTTTTGAATGACCGCCTCGATCTTCGTCATAATGTCGTCAAGTCCTGTTCTGCGTTCTTCACGCTCTCGCCGCGTCGGCATACTCCGGAAACTTCCGGCGAGCCTTTACCCCGAGGCCTCCCAATCATAGTCCTCTTCTTTAGGTTGGAAGAGATCAAGTCCCTATGCCAATACCGGCAATGAACACAATCCAAGACAGCCTCACTGTAACGTTCAGGGCAGGTGCACGGAAATCGAAACTATTTATCGTTCCTATCAGGTTTTGTTATTCAATCGGCTTAGAACTTGAATTGCACGTCCAGTTGCATTCGCCGAGGAGGCTGCGCCGCAACCGGCCTGCCGAAAAGGGGCGAGGATTGCGTTCCAATGTACGTGACGTAGTTGGGGTGATTCAGTAGGTTGAATGAATTCAGCGACACCGAGAGCACACGGACTTCTTTCTTCGCCTTCCAGAGTGGAAAATCATGCGACAAGTTGAGGTCCAGATCGATCATTCCAGGGCCAGCCATGGTATTGCGCGCGATGCCAGTGGGACGATCATTGAGGATGCCATCGTGATTATCGTCTCCTCCCGTAGTGATGTTGACGGGCTTGCCCGAGTAAAGGGAAAGCGCGACGCCGAGGGTGAAGAATTTCGTCGGCTGGGTTGATGCCAGCAAGTCGAACTTGTGGAGACGGTCGTTGTCGGCGCGTCCCCAATCAGCCGCCGCGTCGTAGCTGTTGGCGGGGAAGAACGTGATGCCGCTAGTGTTGTTATTTGTACGGCTGAGCGTGTACTGGATCTGCCCAGAGAAGTACTTGCTGGGTTTGCCTCGAAAGGTGAGCTCCAGCGCGTTGCCTTTTAAATATCCCTCGGATTGTATTTCCCGGACTTGGCCAAGAGACTGGTTCGGCGGCAGATAGTTGCCACCGATCAGAACCGGTGCGTTGGCATCGATGGAGCGGAAAACGTCGATGCCCCGAGTGCCAATATAAACCGCGCTGAACGTGCTCTTCGCGGTAACCTGGCGTTCCACTCCGGCGCTGTACTGCAAGGTGAAAGGAATGCGCGTGCGCGGATCCAGCGTCACCACGCTGACTGGAATTTGTGACAGGACGGAGGGGTCAATCGGATATGAAACCATGGGCGGATCGACGATGAATCGCAGCAGGTTGACGCCGTTGAAGTGGAGCAGGTCGCCAATCGGGCTAGGACCGGTGCGATCATAAAATACACCGGCGCCTCCCCGGATCACGATTTTGCTTGTTGCGGTCGGCGCATAGGCGAAGCTGACCCGCGGCGCGAAGTTGTGAGGCTCATCGTGGAAGTAGTTCTGCCAGTAGTAACGCGCGCCGACGTAAACGGACAAATTTTGCCGCACGCGAATATTGTCTTCCACGAATGCGCTGATGTCTTTTTCCAGAAAAGCTACGTGGCCTTGGCCGGTTTGCACCAGGTAGGTTGCCGGCGTCGCAGCGGAGTAGTCGGCGGTGCTGGCGAAAGTATATGTGCCGGCGCGGTTCGTGAAGTCGTCGAGCCCGCGACGGCTGATGTCAGGGACGTCAATGCCGAAGCTGAGTTGATGCTTGCCGTCGGCGTACGTAGCGAAGTCGGTGCCGTCGAAATGGTATTCCGTGCGGCGGGAGTCGGCCTGCGCGCCGCCCGCCGTGAATAGTCCGGAGACTGTGATCTGAGCCTCGGGAAGGACGCTGACGACCGGTGAATCGTAGTGCCCCACGAGAAATCTTGCCTGGTTAAGCCAGTGAGGCGAGAACTGGTGCAGATAGCTCACGTTGATCTCGTGCTCCAGAAATCGCGTGTCGGTCGCCGCGCTGGGAAGGATCGTGCCTCCGGCGTTCTGATTGTCCGCCGAGCGATGCTCGTACGAATATCCGATCCAAAACTGGTCTCCGTTGGCCAAGTCGTGAAAGATCCGGCCGGATCCAAAGAAATGGTGGGCGGGGTTGGGAACCGTCTGTTCAAATGGACCTAATCCCAGCGACTCCGCCGCGGCAATCGCGTTCGAATCCATGATGTCCTGCTGATCCAGTATGTCTTCATCGAGCGACAGAAGGAAACTGGTGCGCTTGCTGTGTCCGACGGGCCCGGTGACGGAGCCTTCATAATATTGCCGGCTCTCCGGAGGCTTTACGATTGCGAAGGCATTGCTGGCGTCGAAGACCGAATCGCGAAACATAAAATTCAGCGAGCCGTGGTAATTGGGAGATCCACTCTTCGTGACAATTTCCAGGCGAGCGCGACCTGGCCGCGAAAAGCGGGCGGAGTAAGGATTGTTGTTGATCTTCACCTCCTGCACCGCCGAAGGTGTGACGCCGGGACCATTGGCTTCGATCCCGTTCACCACCAGCGTGACTCCATTGGTCCCGGTCGCGTTGTCGTCCAGGAAGCGCGACATGGTGGTGATGTAGTCCTGATCGAAAACGGGGACACGGTCGAGCGCATCGCGGCCGATGGTGTTGGCGTTCTGATTCTCAGCCGACTCCGTATTCACGACGGGAACATTCTCCCCGGTTGCCACCGTGACGCTTTCGCTCTCGACGGAAATCGGCATTACAATTTGCAGCGGAGAGAATCGTTTGCTGCTGACTGCTGCCCCGATGCGGGTATCGCGAAAGCCTTCTGCATGAAACTCTAACGTGTACTTTCCCGGAGCAATGCCGTCGAGGCGGAAGACTCCAAAGGCATCGCTTGTGGTCCGGGCAAGAACCTCACCCTGGTTTCCGAGGAGGATGACTTGCGCCCTGCCGATTGCCGCCCCGGACGGATCGAGCAAGAGCCCACTAATGGAATGAACTGCCGCGCGATCGTCCACTGCGGGGACGGAATTGATTCCGCGACTTGGCGCTTGGGCGCGAACGAGCCAAGGTTGTGCGATGCACAGCAGCCCAACCAGCACGTACCGTTGGCGAAAGTTCGAGAGCAAGATTTTCTGGGTGATTCCGGCAGCCCGCATCCGTCAA
>PLEA01000681.1 GCA_003136335.1 Acidobacteriaceae bacterium
TCGAGGCGGACGTTGTCGAGCACAGACTGGAATACGAGCGCACGCTCCTCCAGTTGAGCGGCGGAGAAGACGATGACGCCGACCATCGTCAGCCAGCTGTCGCTGAACAGTCCGGCGAGCATCAGGACCATGGCAATGGCGTTGCTGATGGAAACGGCGCGCCGCGTGGCGGAGGAAGCGTCGAGAGTAAGGACGAAGAACGCACGCAGGATGCGCCCGCCATCGAGCGGGTACGCGGGCATAAGATTGAAAATCGCGAGATAAAGATTCGCCCATACCAGGCTGCGCGGCAAGTTGGCGGCCTGGAGAAAGGGCCACTTCCAAAGCTCAACTCCGCGCCCAGAGGCAGTCACCACGGCGGCCGCCAGGCACGCCAGGACTAGGCTGACGAGCGGCCCGATCAGAGCAAGGCGAATGTCGCGTCTCCACACGAGCGCAGCTGGCTGCGCCTTCTCGACTCGCGATTCGTCGTAGAGCGCGACCCCGGTGAGCGGCAGCAGGATTACTGCCTTTGGGATTAGGCCGACCCGACGGGCGGCGAACATGTGGCCGCATTCATGGGCAGCCACGCAAGCGAGAATGATGCCGGACAGCGCCAGGTCGCGAGGCCCGTTGGCGGTACCCTGGTGGGCGGCATACTCCGTCCAGAAGATGAACATGGGAAGGACAAGAAATGTAAAGTGGATGCGGACGTCCACGCCGAACAAACGTCCAATCGGAATGGACCAGCTTCGCATAAGGCTTCGCTACTTTTATTCTACATGCATAGATATAGTGATTGCGGGTCCCAAGAGTACAGAGACATGCGAGTAATCGCGGGAAAATATCGAAGCCGTCCGCTGCGTTCGCTGCGGGAGATGAACGTGCGCCCCACCTCGGACCGACTGCGGGAGACGTTGTTTAACGTGCTGACGGCGGGGAATCCGACCGCGCTCGAGGGCAGCATCTGGCTCGATCTGTTCGCGGGAACGGGGGCGATCGGAATCGAGGCCCTTAGCCGCGGGGCCAAAGAAGTTTATTTTGTCGAACACTCAGCCCCGGCGGCGGAAGCGATCCGCGACAATTTGCAGAGTCTGGGAATTACCAGCGGCTTCAACCTCCTGCAGGAAGAGTTGCCCCGCGCCTTCTGGCGCATGGAGCGGCAACATGTGGCGGCCGACGTGGTGTTCATTGATCCGCCATACCGCTTGCAGGATGCTTATACGAAAACACTGCGGGCGTTGGCGGATTCGTCGCTGGTTTGGGCGATGTCGGTGGTGATTGCCGAGCATGAAAAGAAATTCGACCCGGGCGAGGAATTTGGGCACTTGCGGAGATTCCGTCACTTGGCGCAGGGTAGTGCGGCCCTGAGTTTTTATCGCATGGGTAGGGGGGGGGATCTGCGGGTCTGAGAGGCCAGATTTTCCGAGGCGGAGAGTTCATCCCCGCCCTGCGTACAGCTCTACATGATCAAATCTTCGCTGCGGCGAACGATGGGATGCTGCATCTCTTCCAGATCGTTCTTCACCATGTTCAACCCGTAGACGCACTCTTCAAAGTTCTTGGAGAGAGTGGCAAATAGGGGCGCGACCTTGGCGTACTCGAAGTATTCGAACTTGGAAACGATGTAATAACTTTCTTTGCCGGCCTTCACCCACTCCACGAAATTTTCCAGACGCTGGCGGCGCAGCCGGAAATGATTGATGCTTTCGGGGAACATTCCCGCGAAGAACAAGGTGTAGTCGCCGATGTGTTTGCGCACCTGGCGCTCGCGGTCGAAGGAAGGAGCGGGGCCGTAGACCGGATCAGATTCCAGCAGCATCTCGCCTACGTCTGCCAGCGGACGATTGCGCGCGTCATGAACCTTGTGGAGTTGATCGGCTTCGCAGAACTCCGCCAGCAAGTGAGAAACGTAGGCGACGATCTGAGGATCGCGGATGCCGATTTGCTCAGCATAGTGTCGCCCGACAAGATCCTGAAACAACTCCTGCAAAGGATGCGATTCCGGAATCATGAATTTGGGCCTCCTGAACTCCGCATGGCGCACGGAGTTTCAGCCACCTGCGTGAGTAGATACCCTAGTTTGATGCTGTAGCGCAAGTGACTTTTGTTTATCGGCATGATTCGTTTTTCCAATTTGTTGGAAAGAGGATGGATCGCGGAGGAGTTGTGCACGGTATCCGTTAGAACAAGGGTAGTTTTTGCTGTATTTTGCTGGCAGTCGGAGAAGGCGGCTGCCAATTCTGGGGGATTAGTACTTTGGTTCCTTGTAGAATGAGCGGCCACGGAGGAATGGCATGGCTAGTCAGAAGTTAGAACGTCAGAAGTTGGAAGGGCAGAAGTTGGACCGGCGAAACATTTCTAGTGGCACGGCGTGGGAACCCATCGTGGGTTACTCTCGTGCGGTGAAGGTGGGTTCGTATGTGCATGTGTCGGGGACCACAGCCACCGGAGCAGACGGGAAGATCGTTGGTGTGGGAGACGTGTATGCGCAGGCGGTGCAGACGTTGAAGAACATCGAGAGCGCACTCAAGAAGGCAGGCGCGGGCATGAAAGACGTGGTGCGCACCCGCATGTATGTCACAAACATCGCGGAGTGGGAACAAATTGGGAAAGCGCACGGGGAATTCTTTCGGGAGATTCGTCCGGCCACGTCGATGGTTCAGGTGAGCGCGCTGATTTCGCCGGAGATGCTGGTGGAGATTGAGGCGGATGCGGTGGTGGGAGCGTAATGCGCCCAATCGGACGGGCCTCTTTTTCCGTCGCACAATTCTGCGCTGGAGCAAATCTATGATGAGCCTTCTGCGGCGGGTAATTGTTTGTTCCCTTTTGTCGTGCGTGACGGCGTTTGGTCAAAGCGCCGCAGCCCCGCCGGTCACGGTGATTCGCGCGGGTACCTTGATTGACGGTAAGTCCGACAAGCCGCGGCGCGATCAAGTGATCGTTATTCGCGGCAATCGCATCGAGAGCGTGTCGGACGCAACGAACGCCAAGGTTCCGGCCGATGCGATGGTCATCGACCTCTCGAAAGAGACTGTGCTTCCCGGGCTGATCGATTCGCACACGCACATCTTCCTGCAGGGCGAAGATCCCGCGCAGGGCGGCTACGACGCCAACATCCTGACGGCGCCTTTGGCGATGCGCGCGGCGCGGGCCACGGTGGCGGCGCGGCGGGCGCTGGAGCAGGGCTTCACTACCCTGCGCGACGTGGAAACCGAAGGTGCGGGCTATGGCGATGTCGGCATCAAGCAGGCGATTGAGGGCGGCTATATTCCTGGGCCGCGGCTCTTCGTGGTGACGCGCGCCATCTCGACCACTGCAGGATATCCGCTGGAAGGCTACGCGCCGGAATTGGAGATGCCGAAAGGGGCGCAGATCGTCGATGGACCTGTTGAGGCCCGGAAGGCCGCACGCGAACAACTGGACCATGGCGCCGACTGGATCAAGGTGTATATGACGCATCGCTCGTGGGTTGGGAAGAATGGGGAGTTAGTTTCGCAGCCAACGCTCACGGTTGAGGAATTGCGGGCGATTGTGGACGAGACCCACGGCTGGGGCAAGAAGGTCGCGTGTCACGCCTACGGCGGAATCGGGTTGCACCGGGCACTCGACGGCGGATGCGATTCCATCGAGCACGGACTCGATCTGGACGACGCCGCGATCGCGCAGATGCTGAAGCAAGCCACCTGGTATGTGCCGACGCTCAGCGTGTATTACACCGACTGGGCTGCGGCGGATACGGCGGCGGGACAACGCGACCGCTTGCGGGCTTCGGCACATGAAGTATCGTTCAAGAAGGCGCTGAAGGCGGGGGTGAAGATCGTCTTCGGCACCGACATGGGCGGCATCTCTTGGACCGAGCCGATCGCGCAGGAATTCTCGCGCATGGTGGAATTCGGCATGCAGCCAATGGATGCGATCCAGAGCGCGACTTCGCGCGCGGCCGTGATGCTCGACATGGAGGGCAAGATCGGCGTGGTGGCCCCCGGCGCGTTCGCCGACATCGTCGCGGTGAACGGGGACCCTCTGCGCGACATCAAGGCACTCGAGAGCGTGCAGTTTGTAATGAAGGACGGTAAGGTCTTTCGGGAGAAGTAGGCGTTTCCGGAGTTTGGACTGGGGGCTTCCGAAAGGGGGCCCATCCCGACGTTTTCTGGCAAATTTCCTTGACATCGGCTCTGCCGTGAGCATAATGCCTCAATCCCGTCTTCTAGCAGACGGGGCTCGGCCGAGGGGACGTGTGAGGGGTCGAAGGAGGGATTATGAGCGTTCTGGACCTTTGTGATCGCGAGATTGCGGCAGTGGGGCTGGAGGCCACCGTAGCCGACGCCATTCATAAAATGCTGGACCACCATGTGGGAGCGGTAGCGGTGGTCGACAGCGAGTATCGAGTCGCGGGGATTTTTACCGAACGAGATGTGCTGCGGAAAATGTCTCTCAGCCACGTAGATCCGAAGGTGACTCCGGTGCGCGAACTGATGACCACGCCAGTCGAGATGGCGACGCGAGGCACGGGCGCAGGCGAGGCCCTGAGCATCATGCTGGAGCGACACTTCCGGCATTTGCCGGTGGCCGATGACAACGGCAAATTGCTGGGGATTCTTTCCATCCGAAATCTGCTGGAGTGGCGCGTGGACGACCTGAGCCGCGAACTGGAGTCGCTCGAGCAATACGTTTCGAACGACGGGCCGGGCGGCTAGGAATATTCGCCTGTCCACGACCTGAACCGATGGAAACTTCCTCCGCCTTGCCCCGTATGATCGCCGGAGTGCGTATTGCTACGTCAGTATTCTTTCTGTTGTTCGGAGAATACAAGGTGGCCGGACCAGCCTTTGCCCATGGCGGGTTTCAGGGTTACCTGCACGACTACATCGCGACCGGCGCCGTCAGTTTCTATCGTCCGGTTTTGTCGCGACTGGTTCTGCCGCATGCGGTGTTTTTCGGTTATGTGGTTGGGGTCGTCGAGCTGCTGGTTGGCGTCTCTCTGCTGATCGGCCTTTGGGTTCGGCCCGCTTCCGTTCTAGGCATTCTGTTTCTGCTGAATCTGACTCTCGCTGCCTGGTGGGAACCCGGCCACGGAGCGCCGGTGTGGCGCTACTTTGGCGCCCGGCTGGATACGTTGCCGTTGATGCTATTGCTCATCATCTTCTTTGCTGCTGACGCTGGGCGCGTATGGGGTGTGGACGGAGAGCGGCAGCAGGTCAGTCGCAGGCAGTCGTTATAACAATCAAACTGAGGGGAAAGGGAAACTCGTCATGAAGAAGATTTCCGCCGCTCTGGCAGCGGTTGCGTTGGTTTGTCTGGGAACACAGGACATTGCGCAGACGTCGCGGCACGTGGCGGTGCATGCCGGACATTTGCTCGATGTGAAAACCGGCAAGTTGCTGGCTGACCAGACGCTGGTGATCGAAGACGGACGGATCATCAGTTCTGGAACCGCTGCGGAGGCAAAGATTCCTACGGATGCTCTGCGCATAGAGCTGCCGAACGCCACCGTGTTGCCGGGATTAATTGACGCGCACACTCATCTGACGATGGAACCCAAGTTCGGCTATGAGCGGCTGGCAATCTCCGTGCCGCGAGAGGCGCTTATCGGCGCCAAGAACGCGCGGCTCACGTTGCTTGCCGGATTCACCACCGCGCGCAATGTGGGGGCACGAGGATTTACCGATGTGGCTTTGCGGGACGCGATCAATGCGGGCGACGTACCGGGGCCGCGGCTGCTGGTGAGCGGGCCCCCGTTGAGCATCACGGGGGGACATTGCGATAACAACATGCTGCCCTCCGAATATCACGCCGTGAGCGATGGCGTTGCGGACGGAATCGCCGAGGTGCAGCACAAGGTTCGCGAGAACATCAAGTACGGCGCGGATCTCATCAAGGTCTGCGCGACAGGAGGAGTGCTGTCTCTGGGGGACAACCCGCAGCACTCGCAGTACACCTTGGAGGAGATGAAAACGATTGTGGCCGACGCGCACCGTTTGGGCCGCAAAGTTGCCGCGCACGCGCATGGAGCGGAGGGTATTCGCTGGGCGACGGAGGCGGGGGTCGATTCGATTGAGCACGGATCTTATATTGACGATGCCGGCATCGCAGCGATGAAAGAGCACGGGACTTATCTTGTGCCGACGCTCTACCTGGGCGACTGGATGATGGAGAATGCGGAGCAAACGCATCTGCCTCCGCCGCTGCTGGCCAAGGCGCGAGATGTGATTCCGGCGGCGCGCAAGAACATTGCGCACGCATTTGCCAGCGGAGTGAAAGTCGCTTTTGGCACGGATGCCGCGGTTTATCCGCATGGTCTGAATGCTCACGAATTCGCAGTCATGGTGAAGCTGGGACTGACGCCGCTACAGGCAATTCAGGCAGCGACGGTGAATGCCGCGGATCTGCTGGGATGGTCGGGCAAGGTTGGCAGCCTGGAGCCAGGGGCGTGGGCGGACATGGTTGCGGTGGATGGTGATCCGGTCAAGGATGTCACGACTCTGGAGCGCGTGAAGTTTGTGATGAAAGGCGGCGAGGTGGTGAAGAACGAGTATGTGAAGTGAGGAGGGCGCTGATGGCAGCATCCCGCGACCCGACGACGAGGGCGAGGCGCCCTCGCAACAGCCGGCAGGATGCCGGCGCTACGAAGTCGGGCGACTTGCTCGCTCCGTGACCCAATCTGTCCAGAACGACGACGCTCCGCTGGCCAGCAACGGAGCTTTCCCTTCGACCGCATCCACGAAATTCTCCAGCATCGGATAGTGCAGGTTGGCGTGGGGCGGGAGATACTCGCGAGCGCCGGGATAGACAAGATCGGGGCCATTCAGCGGAGATAATTCCATCTCACCGTCGGTTCCACGGATGCGGCATTCGTCGCGAGCAACCTTGGAGTGCCAGCGAACGTCTACCATGCCGCGAACTCCGCCTGCGTACTCAGTCATCACAGTCGCGTTGTCTTCCACCGCATAGGGATGCACCGCATTCGAGAGTTGGGCAGTGACTCGCAGCGGCTGGCCGAAAAGAAAATTCAGAACGTCAATGCGATGCGAGGCGACGTCGAACAGCGGTCCGCCTCCCGACTGGGCGGGATCGACCAGCCAACTGCGGCTGTCTTGTCCGTCGTACCAGGAGTGGGAAGTGAGTTCGGCCAGGACCGGCTTGCCGATCGCACCGTTGGCGAGCAGTTGGTTCGCGCGTTGCACCTTAGGGTACGAGCGGCGATAGTAAGCGACGCCGAAAAGTTTGCCGCTCTCATCCCTCGCTTGCAGCATGGTGCGAGCCTCGGCCTCGCTCATCGCCATAGGTTTTTCGCAGAGCACGTGTTTGCCGAAGCGAAGAGCTTGAATGGTTTGCGGCGCGTGCAAGAACACTGGCGTGCTGACATATACGGCCTGGACCGCGGGATCTGCGAGAGCTTCGCCGAGGGTTGTCCAGATGCGTACGCCGTAGGAAGCCGCTTTTGCCGGGTCGCGGGTTACCAGGCCATAGAGGCGGCTTCGGGATTCGGATTGAATTGCGGGAATGACACGGCGAGTCGCGATGTCGCCGATTCCGATGACGATCCAGTTCAGCACTGACTGAGCCTTTCCTCGGAGCGGTAGCCTTAGAATCTTCGCGGCGTTCTGGCTCTCGGCAGGGCGGGGCGTGACGCTCGCCCCCCTTAGATTTCGCTCAGGGCAGGCTCCCAGCCGCCGAGACGGGGCCGCTACAAAAACAAAGGCCGGACTGAGCCGGCCTTCGAATCCGATTTCAAACTGAAACTACTTTTTGGGGGCGATCGCATCTTTCGCAGCCTTGGCAACGCGGAACTTCACCACGGTCTTAGCCTTGATCTGGATGGGTTCGCCGGTTTGCGGATTGCGTCCCACGCGAGCCTTGCGGTGCGCCTTCACCAGACGGCCCAGGCCGGGCACAACGAAGATGCCGTTTTTCTTGGTTTCTTTGATAGCGGTGTCGGCCAATTGCTCTAAGAACGCCGCCGCGGTTTTGTTGGGAAGCTCGGTCTTCTCGGCGAGATGCCGGATGAGCTGTGTCTTTGTCAAACCTGATGCCATGTGTTTTTCTCCTCGACAGAAATCAGTTGAATACCAGTGGGGCCTATCTTATACCCATAGGCCTGTGGAAAACACCTTTATTTACGAGGGTTTTCTAATTTACAAACGCGGAAGGGCGCATTTTTAAAGGGCTTTCCGAGTATGCAGTTGCCGGAATGGGCCTGTCATGCGTACCAGCGTGGTAACCTGCGTTAAGTCGTCATTGTCGGCAGGAGTCAACGATTGAGTTGCGCCATCTGTGAAGTTCGCAAAGAAAAGCGTTTTTGCCCCGCGGTTCACGGGCGCATTTGCCCGCAATGCTGTGGCGAGCAGCGCGAAGTGACTCTCGATTGTCCGAGCGATTGCCCGTATCTCCTACAGGCGCGCGAGCACGAAAAGCCGCGCTCGTCGGACCAGATTGACCCGGCGGGCTTGTTCTTGCAGATCGAGCTTTCCGATCAGTTCATGTATGAGAAGGAACATCTGCTCATGGGTCTGACTTATGCGCTGGCCAAAGCCGCGCATGCCGACCGCAGCCTGCACGATCAAGATCTGATTGCCGCGCTTACGGTTTTGTCGAAGAGCTACGAGCGGTTGGTGAACTCAGGATTGCACTACGAGCAGCCCTTGAACAGTGAGTCGCAGCGCAGGATTGCGGCTGAGGTCGAGAACATGGTGAAGGAGTACCGCGAGGCGGAGCAGAAGCACGTGGGCTTCTCAAACCTGCGGGATTCCGATGTGCTGAAGGCCTTGGTCTTTCTGGTGCGGCTGGCGCACGGACGGACGTCGGGTCGTCCGAAGTCGCGGGCCTTCGTGGAATTTTTGTTTGCCCAGTTTCCCGAGAAGGAATCGGCGGTGGTCGCGCAGGAAGCTGGGAGCCGGATCATCCTGCCGTAAGACGTCTACCACGGATATACACGGATCTGAATTTTCTTATCGGTGAGAATCCGTGTGATCCGTGGCTATTTGTTTTGATGTTTCCGCACTGCTTGTCCATCCGGTAACCCGCCGAGCATTTCGCGGACGGTTTTCTTCGACACCGGATGCCGCACTGCAGGGGCGATTTCCGCCAGGGGTTGGAGAACGAAACGGCGTTGATGCATGGCTGGATGAGGAATGGTTAACTCAGGCGAGTCGGTGACTATGTTGGAGAAAAGCAGGATGTCGAGGTCGATGATGCGCGGGCCTTTTTTCTGGATGCGCTGCCGGCCCATCTCTTGCTCGATGTTGAGGACGGCCGCCATCACTTGTTCTGGAGTCTCCGTCGTTTCCAGAGCCACAGCGCAGTTCAAGAACCACGCCTGATCAGTGAACTCGACGGGCTCAGTCTCGTAGAACGAAGAAACTGACACGACACTACCCACAGTTTGCAGCCGTGCGATCGCCTCGCGGAGATGGGCCTCGCGATCTCCCATGTTGGATCCGAGCGACAGATAGACCAAGTTGCGCATCAGGGCCTGCTGTCCGTTGTACTCTGCGAAATTGCATCGCACAATCCTCGGCGGTTTTGTATCGGTCAAAATGCCAGAGACCTCACGGCCCTGCTGTTCAGGTCCAGAAGACCGACGGAGGGCCCATGACCTCCGTTACTATCGTGAATCTGCACCGCACCCCTAGAATCAGCGGTATGACGTTGGACTCGCTCGTACTGAGCAAAGACCCGGAAGTGTTACGCGTGATCCGGCCTACGCTCGAGAAATTATCGATTGAAGTGGAAATCTGCCATGAGGCGCGCGCCGGGGCAAACATTCTTATCTCCGATAAGTTCGACGCGGTGATCGTGGACTGCGACGATCTGAACGGTGGACTGGCGGTGCTGCAGGGTCTGAGGAGCACTCGCAGCAACAAGAACTCCGTTGCCTTTGCCATCCTTAACGGAAAGAGAACGACCACGCAGCAAGCCTTTGGCATGGGCGCCAACTTCGTTCTGCAGAAACCGATCAGCGCGCTGAATGCCTCCCGCTGCTTTCATGCGGCGTTGAATTTCATGACGAAGGAGCGCCGCCGTTACTTCCGCCAACCGGTGAAGATGCTGGTCAAAGTCGTGCTTGAAGGAAAAACCCTGAACGCGACCAGCACCAATATCAGCGAAGGCGGCATTGCGCTCATGTTGCGGGAAGCACTGCCCAAAGGGGTTGCGCCACGTCTGAAGTTTTCTCTGCCCGGCAAGAACGTTCACCTCGAAGTGGAAGCCGAGGTAGCGTGGGTCGATCTCAAAGGCCTTGCTGGCCTCCGCTTTCACAATCTTCCGAAGAGCTCACAGGAGCAGCTGGAAACGTGGCTCGACGAACAAATGCAACAGGAATTTCCTGGAGCCAAAGAGAGAATGGCGGCTGGGGAACCTGAAGGCTCGCAGTAACGCTCGACGTAGGAAAGCTTCTAACCGCAAGGACCGCCAAAGGGTCGCTAAGGACGCAAAGCTGAACCCGATTCGGCGGGCATCCGGCCAGCAGCACTTTTCAAGGCAAAATTTCCGCCATCCCGCCCTGCAAAGGGGTATCTCACTTTAGACTTGCGCATAGTAGCATGCGTGGCAATCTGTAAGATCACCGGAGAGACAGAAATGTTGACCAATGATTTCCGCATTGCCAAAGTGCAAAGAACGCTGCGCTGGTTTGAGGAGGATATTCCGCTGCTTAATATGCGGGTGAAGGAGTTGTCGAAAGAGCGGCAGGAATCAGCACGCCAATTTGCGGCGGCCGTCATTGATCAGACGCGGGCGGAGCTGGAAAGATTGTTGCAAGAGCAGCCGCACGACATGCACGATTCCCGTGGGGCGCCGTGCGAGCCCGCGGACTAGCCGAGATTTAGCACTGCAATGTCGGTGACGGAAAGAAAAGCAGATCCCTCCACTACTACGCCGTCGCTGGCGCTCCGGCTCCGGTCGGGATGACAGGTATGGCGACTCCATGGCATTAAAGAGAGGATCCAGCCGCGGCTTCGGCGCCGGGAGCGATGGCGCTGGGCCGGTCTTCGCTGGGGAAGGTCACTTCCTCCCACAGGGTCTTGTCGCGCAGAATGCGCGAGACCAGCGCCGTATGCATGGCGTGACCTGCGCGGTCGGCGACGACGTTGCCCAGGATTTGTTTCCCTAACAGCGCCAGATCGCCGACCAGGTCCAGTACTTTGTGGCGTACGAATTCGTCGGGGAAGCGGAGCGGGCCGTTCTCGACGCCATCGCGGGTGAGCACAATGCAATTCTCGCTGGAGGCGCCGCGAATCAGTCCCATGTTGCGCATGGCCTGCTCGTCCTGGCGCGAGCCAAAAGTGCGCGCGCCGGCGATGTGCCGCAGATAACTCCCGTTGGTCAGTTCCACTTGAAAAGTTTCTTTGCCGATGAGCGGATGTGGGAAATTGATCGAATAGGAAACGGAATAGGTGTGAGAGGGGTACACCGCGATAAACTTGTTTCCCTCCCGCATTTCCAGTTCGCGGCGAATCTTCAAATACTTACGCGCACGGCGGTGCTTGCGAATGCCTGCCTTCTGAATCATCTCGACGAAGGGACGGGCGCTGCCGTCGAGGATAGGCAACTCGAGGTTGTCGAGTTCGACGATCGCGTTATCAATGCCCATACCGATGAAGGCAGAGAGCACGTGCTCGGTGGTGGAGATAAGCACGCCCTTCTTCATCAGGCTGGTGGCGTAACTGACGCGGGCGACATTGCGGCTAATCGCTTCGATTTCGAAACCATCGAGATCGGTGCGGCGAAAAACGATGCCCGTGCCCGACGCTGCAGGCAAGAGGCGCATGGAGACAGGGGCGCCACTATGCAGGCCGATGCCGCTGCACTCCACGGCGGAGCGAATTGTCTGCTCTGGGGTCAAGAAGAAATCGTTTCAGTGAATGCAGTAGATTACGCCCGCATTAACAAAGTTGTCTGTGGCAAAAAAGCCACAGTAAATGGCGGCACCGCAAGCTTGGTTGCGTGCAAGGGGCTTCGTCAAGACGGAGACAAACTTATGATAATAAGTAGCTTACCTCTGGTCGCGGCTACCCTTGTCGAGGGGCGCAGGGGTACTTGGAACAACAACAGCATTGTTACTGGCGTTCACCTTATAGCGGATAAGCCGCTCTTAGCGCTTGCCGGGAGCTTTATTTGGGTTGTAGCGCGAATTAGGGTCGAACATGGCTTGATCGAGTCCCTGATTGATGGTGACTGAGTTGAGAAAGCGTTGGCTGGCCATGTCACCGTTGAAATAGCGGGTAAGATTGTAGGGCGCCATCACCCCGGAAACCTGCCGGTAATTTTCGTAAACCTCTTCTTCGAGATTCTTCTGCCTGTCGACTGGGTCGCGCCAGGAGAACGACTTCTTGACCGGCAAGTGGGTATCGGTATCGAAGTAAAGGGTGACGCTTTCGTTCTGCGAGTTGATCAGTGTGATCTGCGTCGCAGGATGTTGCGCAGCGACGGCCGGCCCTTCAAACAGAAGCACGACGCTGGGATCGTTGATCCAGGTTCGAAGGACAGTGTCCAGCGAGAAGCGGCGGCGGCGCAGGTAGTCGTCTAGATCTTTCTGCTCGATGAAACGAGGGCCTTTGTAGGTAATCTCCCATCCCTTTTTGCCGACGTACAGTTCCGCGATGTCCCGCTCTTTGGTGATTTCGACCCGCTCTTTGTCAGGGAGTTCGGTGAAACTCCAAAACACTCCGCCGCTGCCGTTGGGACGGCCGTGGTGGAAGCTGTAGCCGCGTCCCTGCTGCTCGCGGTCACGAATGGTGAGATAGGTCTGTCCGCCCAGGGCCTGGATTGCCTGATCGATTATGGCTTTGGCCTTCTGAGCGTTTTCCTGGTCGGGAGAAATCGCGGGCGCAGACTTTGCGGCTTCGGGAGATGCCTGAGATGTGGCCTGTGGCGACGCCTGAGCCGCGGCGTTCTGAGGTTGTTCCCACGCAAGGGAACAAGCCGAACACACCAAAACCAGGATGGGGAGAAATTGTTTCATTCCTTAGGGAGTGAGCGTGCAAACAGAATTTTAGCGTTTCTGGTAGACTTTCCGCCCGCGGCAGTAAGAGCTCCTCTCATTGCTTGGATGCAAAAAACGGCCGAAATGCAAGCTGTTCTCAGGCGTTTTATCAGTCTTCTCGTGTCCTATCCTGAGAGGACCGCGCCTCCGTTTACGTTGAAGACTTCTCCGGTGATAAAACTGGCGTGCTCGGTGCACAGGAACAGCACGGGAGCGGCAATCTCCTCCGGCCTGCCCACGCGGCCCAGGGGGATCGTGCTACGAATCTCGTCCCCGCTCTGCGGGTCTTCAAGGGCCGCCGCGCTCATGTCGGTGTCGACCCAGCCGGGAGCAACGCAGTTCACGTAGATGCCCGCGGAAGCAAGTTCGGTCGACAGTCCCTTTGTCATACTGATCACAGCGCCCTTGGTCGCGGAGTAGTCGCAGTGGAAGGCTTCGCCACGCTGGCCGCTGGTAGAGCTGATTAGGACGATGTGTCCGGCCGGGGCCTTTGCGCGGGGTTGCGCCTTCATCTGCGCCACTGCATGTTTGATCAGGCCAAACACGCCATCCAGATTAATGGACAGGGTGGATCGCCATTGCTCATCGGACATGCGCTCGATGGGTACGTCATCCGGCGGCCAGACACCGTGGTTCGCGACAAGAATGTCGAGCCGACCAAAATGCCGCACGGTCTCGGCCACCAGCGCTCGTGCCGCCTCCGGGTTTTTTAGATCGGAAACGATGGGATGACAGACGGTTGGGCCACATTCTTTGGCCAGGGCTTCCGCCGGGGAGCGGGCATTGCGATAGCTGAAGGCGACTTTGGCGCCAGCGGCGGCAAACGGCCGTACCGTGGCCGCGCCGATGCCGCGCGAACCGCCGGAAATGAGAGCGACCTTGCCGGATAACAAAAGAAGGATCGACATGCCAGACTAGTTTCCCGTTTCTGCTCTGCCGTTGCAAGTGGAAGGGTTAGTCTCCCGTGCCGGAAGACATGCGTTCCGACTTCAGCCCGCGCAGAAGCAGCCGCACCAGCATGCCGTCGAAGCGCGTTCCNNTGCTCGGTGACCATGTTGGCATAGGCATCGGTCAGGCCGATGATGCGGGCCCACAGCGGAATCTCTTCGCCGCGCAAGCCATCGGGATAGCCGGAGCCATCGAAGCGCTGGTGGTGATGTTCAATCCCTTCCCGCATCATGCTGCTGTGCGGGATGGTGCCGACAATCTCCGCCCCGACGTGGGCGTGCATTCTCACCTGTTGGAATTCATCGTCGCTCAGAGGCCCCGGCTTGTTGAGCACGCGCTCGGGAATAAAAATCTTGCCCACATCGTGAACCCGGGCGGCGTAAACCAGATCCGCCGTCTCCTCGGAAGAAAGGCCCAGGGCCCGCGCGATCACTTCCGTATAGCGCGCCACCAGATCGCCGTGGCCGGCGGTCTGCAATTCGCGAGACTCGGCAGCCCGGCTCAGCGATTCGATCGCTTCCTTGAGGATCGGTACATTGCAGTCCTCATGTCCGCCGCATAGCTTATACAGGGTTGAGCTCAATTCTTCGAGATGCTCGGGTCCGGTATGCTCACGCTGCAGGAAACCTTCGATATACGCCGAAATCTGCGAGCGCTGCCGGGCGAAATCCTGGCCCTCGACGTATTCCTGCGCCGTGGAGACGGAGTTTCCTCCCGAGCGTTTGGAAACGTACATGCCGGCGTCGGCCACGCGGATGATGTCTTCGATGGAGAAGCCGTGCATGGGAAAACTGGCCACGCCGAAGCTGCCGGTAATGTGGTGTTCGCTCAGCATGGGATCGCTGGCCAGCCACTGGCGCAGGCGCTCGGCCAGCACTTGGGCCTGTTCGGCGCCGGTCTCCGGCATCAGCACGATGAACTCATCGCCGCCATAGCGGGCAACCACGTTCGACTGCCGGGATTTCTGTTCAAGCAGGCGGCCCACGCGGGCCAGCACGAGATCACCCTCGAAGTGGCCCATGGTATCGTTGACCTCTTTAAATTTGTCCAGATCGATGAGCACGACGGAGAACGGGCGACCGGAACGCGAAGCGCGTTTCCACTCTGCCGACAAGGCTTCCCAGAAGAAGCGGCGGGTCTTGATTCCAGTGAGACCGTCGGTGATGGACTGCTGCTGCAGCTTTTGGAAGACGAACGCGTTGTGCAGCGCGGTGGCCAGCAGGTCGGCCAGCGTATTCAGAATCAGAACGTCCTGAGGCGAAAATGCATTCTCGTTGCGGCTCTCGATGTTGAGTACGCCGAGCAGCGACTCGCCGTAGGTGATGGGGATGCAAAGGATGGCGCGAGAATCGGGAAGAATTCCCGTCAAATTGCCGGGCAACGCATGCTGTACCAGGGCGCGCTCGCCAGTACGCGCCACGCGGCCCAGAATGCCGGTTCCCAGCGGGATACGCTTGCCGACGGAGTGAGCCGTCGCTCCGGCTTCGGCCTTAATCTCGATTTCTTTGGTTCCGTAGTCGAGCAAGCCGATGCCAATGTGATCGAAACTGAAGTTCTTCTGAATTTCCGTGACGATCTGGCTCAACATGTGCACGGGATCGTCGCTCGAAATGGCGGTGCGGGAAACATTATTGAGAAAGGCGAGTTGACGGGAACGGCGCTGCTCGTCAGCAAACAGGCGGGCATTCTCCACCGCGACCGAGACCTGCCCTGCGGCCGTCACCAGTACGTCGAGGTCGCGTTGCTCGAAGACGAATTCACGGTCTGGGTGCATCGCGACCATAACTCCGGCGGGTTTTTTGCCCATGAAGATGGGCACGGCTATAAGGCATTTAGCGGGGCGTCCCGGAATATGGCCGATGCCTAGATTTTTCCGGGTTGTCTCCAGGTCGGAGCGGATCAGCAGCGGTTCGCCAGTACGAATCACGTACTCACTGAAGGCATTTCTCAATTCACGGGTGCGCTTGGGCAGAACGCGATTATCTCTGACCTCGAGCTCGAAGCGGATTTCTTCTCCCTCCTGAAATGCAATGTAGAAGTGGCTAGTATCAAAAATCTGGCCCAGTTCGACGTGGATGGTGCGAAGGATCTCATCCTGGTCGAGGCGCGAACTGATCGCCTTCCCGATCTCCGTTAGCAGTTCGTACTCCTTGGTACGGCGATGCGCATCGTGACTCACTACGTAGTTTTCAAGGGTTAGGCCCAATTGCAAGGCGAGCCCGACCATCAAGCGTGGGCCAGACGATCCGAACGCCCGGCGTTCGGCGTGGGGGAACAGAATCACGCCGAAATTGTGCTCGCGCGTCTGGAGACTGACCGCGGTCAGATTGCGGACTTCCGCTTCGGTAAGAATTCTCTTCAATTCCGCGAAAATTCCCACCGACGCCACGGGGAGCGGTTCGGTCATCTCTGCCAGGTGCTGCACGGTGAAGACTCCGTTGCGCCGGTACGCCAGTTCGCAGATGTAATCTCCAGCCCCGCTGCTTTCCAGAGCCGCCAGAAATCCGGCGGCAAAACCTTGTTGCACCGAAGGTAAAAGACCACGCCAACGCTCGGTGATGAAGATGGCCGCACGGTCCATCGGCAGAGCGCTGCGCAAGCGCTCCAGCGCGGCCTGCATGCTGGGCACCAGGTCCTCGGCGACAAGCAGCCGCCGCGGGTCCACCCCCAGAGTCGACAGAGCCAGAGTATTTTCCTGCACCGCATTGCGCTGATTTTCAAACAGCACCATCACCATAGCGATGCCCAGCAGCATCTGCGGCACCGGCCCAAACAAACGGCTGGCGTTGCCGAACATTTCCGTCCAGGGATTCTGCAGCTGCCCCACGCCCATCAACACGGCCCACAACGCGAGCGAAACGGCGAGGACCCAGAAGGCCAGCGATTTGCGCCGGTGGCTATTTAAGTAGAAAACTGCCGAGCAATAGAGCAGGATCGCTGCCAAGCCCAAACCCAGACGAATGGCTGGCTGCACGTCGGGGCGGAACACACCGTTCACGATGTGACCCCGCAGCGTGAGGCAGGCGAGTGCGACGCCGACCGTTCCGACGGCAACATCGTACCAGTGGAAACGATAGGAGCCGCGCATCAGACGCGTCGAAATGAAAATGCACAGCGCCATCGCAACCAGGAACAGCTCGCTGATAAAGAATGCAATGGAAGACTTCGGAAACGTGTCGAGGATGTAATGCAGCGAGTAAGCGGCCCAGGCCAGTTGCCAGGCGCGGAAGTAGGGCAGGCGACTCTGCTCGTGGAGATAAGTAAAGACGAGGAAGAGCAGAACCGAGACGAAACCCGGAATCAGGACCGTCGTGATGACAACACTGTTCATAGAGCCGGTAAGGATACTGTGACCAACCGTGCTGGCTCAGTTTCGGGGGAAACAGTACATTAATGTTTTCACATCAGGCCGCCGAACACAATAAGATTTAAGTACAATGCCCGTCTCCGATATCTTTTGAAATCAAAGGG
>PLEA01000428.1 GCA_003136335.1 Acidobacteriaceae bacterium
TCCTGATCGTTCTTGATCGCCGTGTCCTCGCTGTAATCACGGTGCTGGGCGATTTCGCGGCCCAGGAATATCTGCTCCTCCTTCTTGCCAAACGTCATCGGGCCCAGGTCGCTCATGCCCCATTCGCAGACCATCTTGCGCGCCATTTCCGTGGCTCGCTCGATGTCATTGCCTGCGCCGGTGCTCATACAGTTGAGGAACAGCTCCTCCGCGATGCGCCCGCCCATCAGAATGGCGATCTCGGTCTCCAGATAGTTCTTGTAGTAGTTGTGCCGATCATCAATCGGCAACTGCATGGTAACGCCCAGGGCCATGCCGCGAGGAATAATCGTAACCTTGTGCAAAGGATCGGAGTTCGGCATCTTGGCCGCCACGAGCGCGTGTCCCGCCTCGTGGTAGGCCGTGTTCTTTTTTTCGTCGTCGGTGAGCAGCAGCGACTTGCGCTCCACGCCCATCAGGACTTTGTCCTTGGCCAAATCGAAGTCGTAATGCAAAACTGCCTTGCGATTCTGCCGGGCTGCCGCCAGGGCGGCTTCGTTCACCATGTTAGCCAAGTCGGCGCCGGAGAAGCCCGGAGTGCCGCGAGCCAATACGGAAAGATCGACATCTTCCGCAAGAGGAATCTTGCGGGTGTGTACGCGAAGGATTTCCTCACGACCGCGCACGTCCGGACGGCTGACTACGACGCGCCGGTCAAAACGCCCGGGCCGCAGCAACGCAGGATCCAACACGTCAGGACGGTTGGTCGCCGCCATCAGAATGACGCCCTCGTTGGATTCGAAGCCGTCCATCTCCACCAGCAATTGATTTAAAGTCTGTTCGCGTTCGTCGTGTCCGCCGCCCAGCCCAGCGCCGCGATGGCGACCCACAGCGTCGATTTCGTCGATGAAGATGATGCAGGGAGCGTTCTTCTTGCCCTGCTCGAAAAGATCGCGCACACGGCTGGCACCGACGCCGACGAACATTTCAACAAAGTCCGAGCCCGAAATCGAGAAAAAGGGAACATTCGCCTCGCCCGCAACCGCGCGGGCGAGCAGGGTCTTGCCGGTTCCCGGAGGCCCCACGAGCAGCACCCCCTTTGGAATACGCCCGCCGAGCTTCTGGAACTTCTGCGCTTCGCGCAGGAACTCGATAATCTCGCGCAGCTCTTCTTTGGCCTCTTCCACNNGTGACTTTTTTCTGCTGCATGGAGAGCAGCCGCGCCCGGCTCTTGCCGAATGAGAGTGCTTTATTGCCTCCGGTCTGCATCTGGCGGATCATGAAGAACCAGAGCGCACCCAGCAGAATGAGCGGAGCCCACGTGCCCAGCAGTTGCAATGGCAAGCTTCCGCTATTGATGTCGCGGAACCCATATTGCACATTCTTATCGTGCAAGCTCTTGAGCACTTCGGGAGTGAAATAATTCCCCGGAAGAGTGGTGTGGAAGGCTGAACCATCGCGATACTTGCCGCGCACTTCCATCCCGTTAACCGTGAGTTCGCGAACGTTGTTCTGGTCCACGTCAGTCATGAACTGCGTGGCGTTGACTTCCTTATCTTTCTGGCCATCACGGGCTCCCTTGACGACTTCCCAGAGGAGCAATGCAGATATCCCGATTAACAACCAGAACAATACGGTCTTTACAGTTGAGTTCACCTAGAAAACTCCTCAGTTCGCTAGGGGTGGCTACCTACACCAACCCCGAGGCTTCTACAGCGATTAGATGCCCTTCGGCGATTTTCGATTGTCGAAATCGTTTATGAACTTATATTCTACCTTTTCCCGGGCAAAAAGGCCCGATCTTCCGGGTGCGATTTAAGTGACTGGGGCGCTTAGGTTTGCCCGAACTAGGGTTCTCATCGCAGCGGGGCAGAACTCCCTCGCGGACCTTCTGAGCGCGGGGTGTTGGTTCTGCGCTGCATTTGCCGGATCATGAAAAACCAGAGCGCCGCAAGCAGGATCAGCGGAGCCCATGTTCCCAGCAGTTGAAGGGGCACCGATGCGCTGGCGGAATCTTTGAACCTGATCTCGACTCCGTTGTCGCGGAGTACGCCCAGAAAGAGGCCGGGATTACTGGGACCCGTCAGTTGGAATGTCCCTTTTCCCTCGCGATACTGACCGCGTATGCGACTGCCCTCGATGTTCACGCTGGCGATACTTCCAGCTTCCGCTTCCGAAACGAATTGCGAATAGCTGATCTCGGGAACTGGTTCCTTCCCGGGAGCGGGATGTATGACCTGAAAAAGCAATAACGCAGAAATGCCAAGGACGAACCAAAACATAACGGTTTTGATCGTACGGTTCAGAAAATCGCCTTTCGCTCGGACACCAATCCAAAGATATTGGACCTACCGTGCCGCCGCCAGATAGGGCAGATTGCGGTTGGTCTGCTCCACCGCTCCCAAGCCATAGCCCACCAGAAAAGTCTCGTCGACCAGGAAACCGAAATAATCCGGCTGCAAGGGTACACGGCGCGCCGACTGGCGGTCGGCCAGCGTCACCAGCTTCACCGACGCTGCCCCGCGAGACCGCAGGTCGCTCATCAGAAACTCACTGGTCACGCCGGAATGCACCAACCCTTCCACCAATAGGATGTGCTGCCCCCGAATGTCAGGCTCATGGCTGAAAAAAATTTCCATGACATCGCCGGCGGAGCCGCCCTGAGTCCGGCTGTACTTGGGCTTGATGAACTGACACACGACCGGCACGTCAAGAGCGCGCACCAGGTCGGCCAGAAACATGAAGGCATTCTCCAGAACCGCCAGCATCTGGATGGTCTGCCCCTTATAGTCGTCGGAGATTTGCCGGCCCAGTTCCTTGACTCGCTTCTGGATCTGCTCGGTAGTGATGACCGTTCGCAGGGGCTCGACGCGCGCAGCGTTCATGAAATTTGCGTGCCTCCCGGCACATTGCTGCTCAATTTTCCGTCGTCGGCTGGCTGGCCAGGGGCTCGTCGACAATCAGGATCGCGGCTCGCCCCGCCTTCGCGCGGAGTTTAGCCGGCGATAAAAATCCTCGCACCCACACGATCTCATCCCCACTGACGACTACCGGCCAAGACCTGCGCTCCGGCTGTGCTACATGACGCTCATGCAGCAGTTCCTTGATCTTCTTGGGGGACTTTGTATGAGCCGGCCAGAATCGGTCTCCCGGACGCCAGTTCCGCACCCTTAACGTTCCGGGCAAAGACACGGCGTCCAAGAGGTGATCAGGATTATACCCCGCCTCAGCGCCCGCGAGGACGAGTCGCGCTTCGATCGCAGAGCCTGCTTCGTAAACATTGACTCGTCCCGGGAGAGGAAGTTCATACTCGTAGTCCCGTGGCGGCGCAGGATCCCGCAGATCAGGAGTGACGAATATTAACTCCTCAGGCTCGCGCACCAGATTCCACCCCAGGGGCAACGACAACTCCTTGCCGGATAGTTCGTCCTCTGCCGCCACGCGCAGGATTTCTTCCACATGTTTGAACTCCAGTGGAATGCGAGTGTTCTCGCCGATCGCCTTTACCAGCCTGCGTTGCACGGCGATGGGCTCGCCGAGGAACCACATTCGGTTCACGGACGCGTTCATGACGAGCCACGGGGCGTTATCGATTTTCGACCGTAAATCGGGATCCTGCGAAGAACTCGACGACTTGTTACCAAGCGGCGCGATCTGAACCAGGCTCATCTCTCCAGAAACGGCGCGCGCCCAGTCCGGCTGCGACCACTGCACTGTGGTTCCCAGCCATCCGGAGATTTCGTTCTCCCAGTAGTCTTCTTCGCCGCGCGCGATCTCCGCCAATTCGGCAAGATTCTCCGCGACCGCAGGATTGAACTCCTGCTCCAGCAGCGGGACTACCAGCTTTCGAACGCGGTTGCGAGTGAACCGGGAATCCGCGTTGGTCGAATCTTCGCGCCATGGTTGCCCGATGTCCCTGAGATACTGCTCCAGTTCGCGGCGACGAATTGCAAGCAGTGGACGCACGATCTCGCCGGAAACTTCTCCGTCCTCGTCCTCGACCAAAATCCGCGGATGGATGCCGCCCAGGCCACGCAGACCCGCGCCGCGAATGATTCGCATGAGCACGGTTTCGGCTTGATCATCAAGCGTGTGGCCGGTCGCAATCTTATTCAGAAAGTGGGTCGGCGTTGGGTTCGGGAAGGGCACGGCTTCAGCCGTGCCGCTAGGACCCACAAGAGGATCGGGCTTTAGCCCCTGAGGGTCCGCCGTTCCATCTTCGCCGAGCAAGTGACGGAAGAATCCATACCGCAACTCCCTTGCGGCTGTTTCCACGCTGACGCGTTCCTCTGCCGAGTGCTGGGCAACATCTTCGCCGTTGACATGAAACTCCAAGTCGTACTCGCGAGCCAGGCCCGCAACGAATTCCTGATCGTCATCGGATTCCGTTCCGCGCAAATTGTGATTGAAATGAACGGCGGATAGGACAAGGCCCAGCTCGTGCCGCAACTCCAGCAGCAGCCGCAAGAGCGCAATGGAATCAATCCCCCCTGAAACGGCGACGCCAACGCGATCCCCGGCCCTCAGCAACTCCTGCCGCCGAATCAGGGAAAGCACGCGTTCCGCCAGTGACTGCACGGAAACATGGTACCGCACAGCTCATGTAGAGACAGGCGCCTCGGCTGTCCAGCGGAGCGAAGCGCCGCGGCCATGCGCCACTTGGCGAACTGGCGCTCGTGGGACAGCCGAGGCGGCTGTCCCTACGTGGCCACCTACACTCCCGGGCTTTTCTCCGCAATCAGCTTCTTGATCTTCTCGACGAACTCGCCCGCCGCCATGTCCTCAGTCTTCTCTTTGCCGCGCGACCGCACATTCACTTTCCCTACCTCTGCCTCTTTGTCCCCGACGACGAGTAAGAACGGCACTTTCTGCATCGCATGCTCGCGGATCTTGGCGTTCATCTTTTCGTTGCGCGCGTCTACCTCCACGCGCACACCAATGGCCTTGAGTTGATCCGCGACTTTGTTCGCGTATTCCGCGTGGCGCTCGCTGATGGGAATCATCGCCACCTGCACCGGCGACAGCCACACCGGGAACGCGCCCGCGTAGTGCTCGATCAGCACTCCGAAGAAACGCTCCACCGAGCCGTAGAGCGCGCGATGCACCATGACCGGCTGCTTGCGCGAGCCGTCTTCGGCCACGTATTCCAGCCCGAAGCGCTGCGGCAGGTTGAAGTCGAACTGCACCGTCGAGAGCTGCCACAGCCGCCCGATCGCATCCACCAGCTTGATGTCGATCTTCGGACCGTAGAACGCAGCCTCGCCCGGAATCGTTTTGTATTCAATACCCCGTTGTTTCAGCACCTTTTCGAGCGATTGGGTTGCGTTGATCCACTGTTCTTCGCTTCCGACGAAATTCTTGCGGTCGTCGGGATTCCAGGTGGAAAGCTCGGTCTGGAATTTGTCGAACCCAAAATCCTTCAGCACGTCCAGGGCGAACTCAAGGCAGCTGGCAATCTCTCCTTCGATCTGCTCCGGCGTGCAGAAAATATGCGCATCGTCCTGCGTAAATCCGCGCACGCGCAACAGGCCGTGCATCACGCCCGAGCGCTCATAGCGATACACCGTACCCAGTTCGCCCAGCCGCACCGGCAGGTCGCGATACGACTTCAGCGAATCCCGGTAAATCAGAATATGCCCCGGGCAATTCATCGGCTTCAGGCGATATTCGGCGTCGTCGAGTTCCATGGCGTCGAACATATTCTGCGAGTAATAACCCTCGTGCCCCGAGGTGAAGAACAACTGCCGCCGCGCGACGTGCGGCGTATACACCAGCGCATAGCCGCGCTTGATATATTGCTCGCGCATCCAGTCTTCCATTTCTTTGCGGATGATGCCGCCCTTGGCATGCCAGAAAATCAGCCCCGGCCCGGCCAACTCCTGAATGGAAAACAAGTCCAGCTGCTTGCCCAGCACCCGGTGATCGCGCTTCTTGGCCTCTTCGATCTGCTTGAGATGTTCGTCGAGATCTTTCTTGGAGAAAAACGACGTCCCATAAATGCGCTGCAGTTGCTGATTCTTCTCGTCTCCCAGCCAGTAAGCGCCGGCGATGTTGAACAGCTTGAACGCCTTGATCTTTCCGGTCGACGGGATGTGCGGACCGCGGCAGAAATCCGTAAACTTTCCAGTTCGGTAAATAGAAATCTTTTCATCGGGCTTGGTGAATTGCTCGATGAAATGGCACTTCATGAAGTCGCCGTCTTTTTTGAACTCGGCCAGCCCCTGGTCACGCGGCAGAAACTCGCGCGCATAGGGAATGTTCTGCTGAACAAGTTCCTGCATTTTCTTTTCGATCTTTTCCAGATCCTCGGGCGTGAACGGCGTTGGGCGATAAAAGTCGTAGAAAAATCCGCTTTCGGTCGCGGGCCCGTGGCCAAGCTTGGTCTCAGGAAACAACTCGAGCACCGCAGCCGCCAGCAGGTGCGCCGACGAATGCCGGTATATCTCCAGCGCCTCAGGATCCCGATCGGTCAACAGACGAAGATCGGTGTCTTCTTCCAGCGGCCGCGTCAGGTCGATGAGGTCGCCGTTGGTTTTCGCTGCGAGCGAGGCATCGGCCAGCCGGGGGCTGATCGACTTCGCGATGTCGAGCGCCGTCGTGCCTTTGGGAACTTCCTTCACGCTCCCGTCGGGGAGCTTTACATGAATGCTGTCTGCCATAACGTTGGGACCTGCAGGGGTTCTGAATCTTTCAGTCTATTGAAGGGATTCGGGAGGGTCAAACTAGCGTGTCAAACTGAGCGGCAAGCCAGTAATGGTGCAGTTTGGATCTTTGGGGCGCTTTCTTTTGAAGGCGTCATCCCGATTCCGGTGCTTTTCAGCCGGGAGAGGGATCTCGCGCGGGAGCTTCCACGGACGCATTGTGGGTCTACAGGCAAGATCCTTCTCTGCGCCTGAAAAACGGCCCCGGTCAGGATGACTCCCACGAGGAATTGTGCCTACACCTCAGTGAGCGACATCCTTGGTGTGCGTGGCGATCCACCACTGATTGCCGAAGATATCGGTCACGGCGCCGACGCGATCACCGTAGGACTGATCCGCGGGCTCCTTCATCGACGTGGCCCCGGCCGCGATTGCCCTTCGATATACCGCATCTACGTCCGGCACGTAAAGGTAGAACATCGACTTCATGGGCTGATACGGGCCCTGGGCCTCACCCATCTCCAGATGCGCGTCGCCGATCTTAATCGTGGTGTGATGAACTACACCATCCGGCGCTGTGTATCGGCCCATCTCCTCCGCTCCGAAAGCGCGCTTCAGGAAGCTGATCACCGGCTCCGCCCGCAGCGGATGCATGTACGGCTGAACGGTCGGCGCGTCCGCCGATTTGTAGCCCGTCTCGATAAACGTAGCGATGTACCAGTGATTGCCGGCGGCATCGACCACGCTCGCCGTACGCTCGCCGTATTCCTGATCGGACGGCTCAGCGAGCGATTTGGCGCCCGCCTGCAGCGCGCGCTGATACGCGGCATCGCAATCCCGAACATAGACGTGAAAGGCGCCCAGCACTGCATCCCCTTTCCACGACAATCCTGCGCCGCCGCCGCCGATCATCAGCATGGAGTCTTCCACCCGAACTTCGCAGTGGTAGCCGCCGGCTGATCCAACGGCGCGGAATATCTCTTCGCCACCGAACGTGTTCTTCACAAAGTCGATTACGGCCTGAGCGTCCTGCGCGACCAGATACGGCGTGACCGTGCTGTATCCGCGCGGAATCGGGTTCACCGCGGGCGCTTTTCCTTTTTGCGCCGGAAGTTGACCACCTTCCGGTCCCGTTGTCATTCCCTTCATCCGGCGATGCATTTCCTCGACCGACATCTCTTCCTTCACGGTGAAGACACTCCAGGTGTATCCGAAGGGATCGGTCAAAAGCACATCCCGGTGCCCGTAGAACTGATCCTGAATTGACCGCTTCACTGTGAGCCCGGCAGACACTGCCCGCTTCGCAAACGCATCCACGTCCTCGACGCGGATCACCATTTGCACCGGCGAGGAACCCAGCGTCTCGGCGCTGAACCGGCCGCCCTCCGGCCATTCATCCGCTAGCATGATGACGGAGTCGCCGATTGCCATCTCCGCATGTGCGACGCGTCCTCCGGCTTCGAAGCGGAAAGTTTCGCGCGCCCCGAGTGCGTTTTTGTAGAACTCGATCGCCTTGGCCGCATCCTTGAACGACAAGCTGGGTGACGCTGTAGTGTGGAACGCTGCAACTGGCTCGGCAACGCTAGACATATTTTTTCCTCCTACTAATTCGGATTTCAAGCGACCCTTGAAACTCCCGCGCGGCAGATCGCTCAAATCGGCGGCAATGCGCACCAGCGGTTCGATTCCGGCCTCGACCTTCGGAGGCTTGCCGTCCGTGCGAGCCAGTATCGTCTCGACGGCTTTATTGAGCTGCTCGATCTTCCTCGTGTCGTTATTTTCCGAGTTCAGAGAGCGCTTAGGCATCGGCACCCTCCATTCGCGCACGCAGACTGCTGAGCGCGCGGAACTGCAGTTGCTTCACCGCACCCTCGGTCTTTCGGATCTCCCGCGCCACTTCCTTGATGCTTTTCTGCTCGACAAAGCGCAGCACCACCACACGCCGTTGCTCGGCTGGCAAAATACCTACCAGGCGAAACAATGTGGCCCGACGTTCTACCTCTTCGATCTCTACCGGATTGACCTGTGCTGCGTCGATCTGTCCCGAGTCGTCGGGGACTTCCCGGCCCGAGCGCTGCCAACGGTCCGCAATCAGGTTGGCTGCAATGCGGAACAACCACGCCGCAAACGGAATGCCGCGCCATTCAAATCGCTTCAGGTTCGCCAGTGCCTGGTGAAACACTTCCGATGTCAGGTCTTCGGTTTCAGTCCGATTTCCTACCCGCTTCACCACATAGGCATACACGCGCTCGAAGTTGATTTCGTAAAGCTCGGCAAAGCAGGCGGGATCTTGCTGCGCAGCTTCGATCAAAAGCCGCTCGTCCGCTTCTTTCATCCGAGCCTTCAACGAATTCTCCGGGGATTGGCCTTACATTAAGAGTAACGCCCTGGGTACGGGAAAGGTCACGCGACGATGAAAATAGAACTCGGATATTTTCAAGGTAACTCTGCACGCTGTTTTTTGCATCTCAGTCCTGGCATCCGTGTGCACGGCGCTATGTTCGCCGCGAATTCAAGACGTAACTCTGTCGCAGTCGAGACGTTGACGAGGTGACTTATGGAAGCGATCAGTGGAGTGTTTAAAACCCGAAGCAGCGCAGAACGCGCCGTGCAGGAGGCGTCCCGGGCGGGCATCCCGGCGGACAAAATCACGTTGCTGACGCCCGGGAGCGTGGATCAGGTCGATAAGGAAATGAAATCTGTTCCCACGGACACGGCCGAGCAGCCGGGCATGGGGAAAGCCATTGGCGCGCTGCTGGGCGGCGGCGTTGGAATTACAGGCGGTTCGCTGCTGATCGCCCTGGTGCCCGGAGTCGGGCCTATTACGGCACTCGGGTTACTGGGAGCGGCGATTGTGGGAGCAGCAGGCGCCACGGTCGGAGCGGCCGTCGGGGACCGGGCAGAGAAATCCACGACTGAGGGTCTCCCCGAAGATGAGATCTACGTATATGAGGACGCTCTGCGCAGTGGCCGAAGTGTGGTGGTTGCGCTGGCAGAGAATGCAGATTCGGCGTCGCAACTTCGTGAGCTGATGAAAAGAGAGGGAGCGGAATCGGTGGACGCGGCCCGCGAGCAATGGTGGATTGGCCTGCGCAGCGCCGAAGAGAGCCATTATTCAAAATCTGGCAAGAAGTTTGACGATGACGAAAAGTTTTATCGCCTCGGCTTCCAGGCCGCGCTGCATGCGAAAACGCGGTGCATGGAATTTGACCAAGTCTCGGGGGAGATGAATGCCGCTCTCGAAGACGTTCAGCGCCAGCATCCGGGAATGGAAGTCGAAGAAGCGTTTACCCGTGGCTACCAGCGCGGGCGCGACCACTATCAACAACTCTGCGATGAAAACAAGAAAGCCGCGTAGCGGAGATTGGGGTGGGTGGAAGGACTGGGAGTGCGGCCTTAATTTTTGTAGTACAAATTTTCGACGGCCTTTTGCACCTGAGCCGAAAGGGCTCGCAAATCGCGCGCCTTCAATCCACTCGTTGAGATGGGCGCGCCCACTCGCATTTCCAGCGGGCGGCTCTTGATGTGATAAGTGTTCATCGGCAGCAGCTCGTAGGTTCCCAGCAGCGCCACGGGAACAATATCCACCTGCGCCTTGATCGCAAGAAAGAAAGCCCCGGGGAGAAACGGCTTGATCTCACCGTCGGGCGTGCGCCCACCTTCGGGAAAAATCACCAGCGGCAGCCCGCCTTTCAGACCCTTCAGAGCCGCGCGGATGCTGCTAACCGAGTGGGACGGATTCTGCTGATCGATGCAGACTTGCCCTGACCGTTTCAGTTGCCAGCCCACCACGGGATAAGACAGCAGTTCTTTCTTGAAGGCAATGCGAAACTGAAACGGCAGATTCGCGTAGAGCACAGGAATGTCGAGCGCCGATCCATGATTGACCGCATAGACGTGCGGCTTCGACGTGTCGATCTGGTCGAGGCCCGTCACCGTCACGGGCGAAACGATCGTCTTCATGATCAGCCCCGACCATGTCGTGGAAAACCAGTGCAGGCGCCTTCCGCTGCGGTCGAAGAGACCGCCCGGCAGGGCCAGCAGTCCCATCACCAGCGTGTAGAGCCAAATCAGCGGATCGAAGATGAAGTACGACCGCAGGCGGCTGGGCCAGCCGTGCTCTAAGCCGGGAATGGCGTGGGGGCTGTGTCGCGGAGACGCAGCCGGAACCGGCCCAGGCGCGCCGCTTTCCGACTGGCCGCTCTCCACCTGATCGACTGATGTATTCACTTCCTGCACACTTCCATTCTAGGCGAAACGCCTCGCATAGGGACAGCCGCCTCGGCTGTCCCTACGAGGAGACCAAAGGATTTCCACAGTGTTCCCGCAGGAATGTACATATTTAGCCGGCAGGGTGAGCCTCAGATCCTCACTCCCAGCAGACGCATCGCTTCCCCGACGAGATAAATCGAACCCGTCACTACCATGACCGTGTCCGGTCCCGCGGCGCCGCGAGCTCGCTCGAGAGCCGCCCCAATCTCGGCGACCGCCTCAATCTCAGTTCCCGTGCGGCTCCCGGCCTGCTGAATCTCTTCCGCGGACGCCGACCTTGGATTCTTCGGCCGCGTGGCGATCACCTTATAGGCCAGAGGAAACAGAATTTCGGTCATCTCTGAGATTGCCTTGTCGCGCATGGCCCCGAAAACATAAATCAGCGGACGGTTGTCATAGAGCTCCGAAAGGGCGGAGCGGAGGGCCCACGCCCCCGCCGGATTGTGCGCCACATCGAGCACAATTTCCGGCCAATCCCTCCGGGCAGAGAGTACTTGGAAGCGCCCTGGCCAGCGCGTCTCGCGAATTCCACGCTCCATCGTGGTCGCTGTGATCGCTGCGAATCCGTGCTTGCTTAACTCCTCGGCTGCAGAAACGGCGAGGGCCACGTTCCGCAACTGATGCCGTCCCACGAGAGGAGTTTCGACCAGAATCTGCCTCCCCATGACCTGAAGCGGATACCGGTAAAAGCAAGCGGCACTTTCCTTCTCGGCGTTCTCAGCGCGCTCGGCAGTTAAATGCTTTTTCTCGATACTCGGTACCAGGTACTGGGTGCTCCCGGGCGACACCGGCGGCACATACTGCACAGCACTGACTCCGCGCGCTCCCAAATCGAGAATCGTATTGCCGATCACGTCATTCGCCTCGGGCTGCTGCGGCAGGGTCACGACCACACCGGCGGGCCGGATGATTCCTACCTTTTCGCGCGCGATCTCAGTCACGTTGTTGCCGAGAAACTTCTGATGGTCGAGCGAGATGTCGGCAATCACGCTCACAAGAGGCTCGACAACATTGGTCGCATCCAACCGGCCGCCCATACCGACTTCGAGCACCGCAATCTTCACGCGCTCGCGCGCGAAATAGGCGAATGCAATCGCCGTCATCATCTCGAAGAAGCTGGGATGCCAGGGCAGAGCTCCCTGCTCGAGCAGGCGATCAGCGACGCGATCGACGTTGCCATGCAGCCCAGCAAAGTCATCATCACTGATTTCCTCTCCGTTCACCCGAATGCGTTCGTTGATCCGCACGAGATGGGGCGAGGTATAGAGCCCCGTCCTCAACCTGGATGCCCGCAGGATCGACGCCAGAGTCGCCGCCGTAGAGCCTTTGCCATTGGTGCCCGCGATCAGCACGCTGGGAAACGTCCGTTCGGGATGATCCATGGCCTTCAGCAGTACGCGCATGTGCGCCAGGTCGAACTTGTTCGACGGCGTATGGGCCAACTCGTGCCCAAGCGCGAACATGCTCGCCACTGCGGTTTCGTAGGACATGGAGAAGCTCTTGGCTCTTGGCTCTGGGCACGAGCCGGAGTTGTTCCCCTTTTTCAGACTATCAAATTGCATGGGGAGAAACTCTGATGCCTCGTTGGGTGACTCGCGCGAAAAGGAAGCGGAGTGGGTCGCACGCCCGACTTACAGGGTTTTAGCTAAAGGCCAAGAGCCAAGAGCTAAGGGCTTCCATCCATAAACTCCAGAGCCCTCGCGATGTACGGCTTGAGCTGTTTGCGAGAAACCACTGCATCCAGCATGCCGTGTTCGAGCAGGAACTCGCTGCGCTGGAAACCGGGTGGCAGCTTTTGGCGGATCGTCTGTTCAATCACGCGCGGGCCGGCAAATCCAATCAGAGCTCCGGGTTCGGCGATATTCAAATCCCCGAGCATGGCAAACGATGCAGTGACGCCGCCTGTAGTGGGGTCAGTGAGCAGGGAAATAAAAGGAACCTTCGCCTGGTCAAGCCGCGCCAGTGCTGCTGAAATCTTCGCCAGTTGCATCAGGCTGATCACGCCTTCCATCATGCGGGCGCCGCCCGATGCGGACACAATAATCAGAGGCATGCGCGTATTGGCCGCGCGCTCGACGGCCCGCGTAATGGCTTCGCCCACCACTGCGCCCATGCTGCCGCCGATGAAGGCATACTCCATCACGCTGGCGATCACGGGCCGCCCCAGCAGCTTGCCCTGAGCGTTAATGATGGCGTCTTTCAAGCCGGTATCCTTCTGCGCGTGTTTCAGTCGCGACGAGTAGGGTTTCAGGTCCACGAACTTCAGAGGGTCTGTGGATGAAATGTTGTCGTCGAAGGTCTCGTACAGGTTGTCGTCGAGCAATTGGGCCAGCCGAGTCCGGGCATCGATGCGGAAGTGCTTGTCGCACTTGGGACAGACGTTCATGTTCTCTTCCAGATCTTTTTTCCAGATGATCTGGCGGCAGCCCTCACACTTCACCCACAAGCCTTCGGTGCGGACCTTCTTCTCGCCCGAGGTGTCGAGCTCGCCGGATTCGCGCTTAAACCAAGCCATAGGAAGAAATTGTTGCTTGCTGATTGTTGATTGCGGATTGAGAAGCCCTGAGCGAGCGGTTTTTTCAATCAGCAATCATCCATCTTCAATTGTTCAGTACTCGATTCCTCTCTGCGCCATCACGCCCTTTTCAAACGCGTGCTTGACCTGGCGCATCTCGGTCACCGTGTCGGCGGCCTCGACAATTGTGGGGTGTGCGTTCCTGCCCGTCAAGATGACGTGGACCATTTCCGGCTTTTTCTTAAGGCTCTCGACCACCTTGGCCGGATCGAGCATGCCGTAACTGATGGCATAGTTGATCTCATCGAGCACGACCAGGTCCCACTTCCCGGATTGAATCGCCTTGTCAGCCTCGTTCCACGCCTCTTCCACCATGCGCACATCTTCCGGGTCAGGCTTCTCCGCTCCCACTTTCACGAAGCCTCGGCCCATCTGCTTCATGACAAACTTGTCGCCGAAGGCCTGCACGGCATCGAGTTCGCCGTAGTGCCACGAACCCTTCAGGAACTGCAGCATCAGAACCCGCATCCCCTGGCCAACGGCTCGCAAGGCAGTGCCCATGGCTGCGGTAGTTTTGCCTTTGCCCGGTCCAGTATTCACGATGATGAGACCACGACGGATGTCGGCCATGCCTTGATTGGAGGTTTGATTCTACTAGATGCCGCCCCTTGCCTGTCCGCGCCGACCATTCACCGCCGATCAGTGCAAGAGACAAAGGATTAATTGCAAAGATTCCTGTCCGATACTGGACAGTCCAGTTCCGGAGTGGACAAACAGTTTCGGGTGCCGAGAGCGGTCGAGTCCATCTTGTCAAGGATTTGGGGGGTACTCTGCATGGAAGGGGAGTTGCAGTGAATTGTCAATAGGTCTGCGCTGGATCCTTGTCGGTGTCGGCTGCGGGGCAGCCTGCCAGCAGACGCGAGTTCGCTCGGGTATTTTCAAAAAATGCAAATGATACAGGCTGCGGCACGGTCTGTCTTAGGAAGAGAGTTTCCAGCATGACTCTGGGAATACTCGCAGGTTATAGATGTCGACCTAAATGTTGCGGTCGTGAACTTTTTCACGGAACTTCAGCATCCAAGATTGCGTAGCTCGGTCAGGCGGATCTCTGTCCCCTCGCAAACTGCGGAGGTCTCATGGTGATCAACAAGTGTGCGGTGTTTTTGTGGTCTGTGCTTGTGACGCTGCCGGCGTTTTCGGCGCAGCATGTGGCGGTTCATCCTCGCTCGTCTATCGATACAGCCGATCAGTCGACGATCAAAGAGATCGTGGACATGGAACGGCAAGCCCGGGAAGCCAGCATTCGCCGCGACGCCGAATTTTCCCAGCGAACCCTGGCTGAGGATTACGTCGCGATCACACCTTTGGGTCAGGTGACGACGAAGCAGGACACCCTGTCGGCTCGCAAGAATGGGCAGCTTCGCTATGACACCATCAACGTGAGTGACATGGTGGTACGCGTCTATGGCGACACTGCCGTGGTCACGGCTCGGGCTGACGTGAAGGGCCACCAACTGGGGGAAGACTTCAGCGGTCCCTATCGCTATACCCGAATCTGGGTGCGCCGCACGGGGCACTGGCAGGCGGTAAGCTATCAGGCCACGGTGACGCAGTAGGGATTGGCGGCGCCCACCTCGGCGGTGAATGTTTTTAGCGTGGGGTGTCTTGTGGCGAAGGGTAACGACGGAAACTACCTTCAACATAGCGTCGAGGTTGCCATTGCTCTGTACCTGACAAAACAGTCCAAGCAAGGGGCTCTTCACATCGCTCTAACTCACGGGATGGCCCATTCGAGAGTTTCGAGGCGCCTCGGAAGGGCCAGAGCCGAGGCCTGCTCTGTAAAGCTATGCGGGCTGCGCAGTGCTTTCCGACCTGCGGCGGATCCCCGATTGTCGCGGCGTACCGAGCGACGAACGCATCACGTGAACTCTATCCCAACACGGGCGAACTCTTAGCCCATACGGTCGGTCGGGGACGGCTCTCTGGTGGGATCACGGAAGTCGACGTACAGAAGAACGCAAGACTGGTCGAGAAATGTTCGGGTTCCGGCGTCACGCCAGTGAATTCATCTTGGCGACAAGAGATTCGCCCCGGCGGCGTTCTGTCTTGCCCTGCCACGCTTCGCTCGCCGTGGTTGTTTGCGGCCGACCCGATGACGTTTCGGGCGGTCGGGCACGCCGACGATGACAAACGTACCGTGAAGATCTTTCGCGTGTGTCGACAGTGCTAAAAGGATTCATCGCTAGCGGCGAACCAGGCGCGGCGGCGCTTTTCGTGTATGGGTTAAGGCCCGACGTTCGATCACAGTTCTGGACTTTTGCAGACGACCTCGCCGCCAATTGCGGAATTCCAGCCGTCTCCGGTTGGGTGCAGCATCAGGGCGGGAATCGCAATCTTGCAGCCCTCCTCTACTCCGGCGTTGCGCTTCCGGCGTGCTGGCTGCCGGAAGGCGTCCGTGCCGGCAAATGATCGAAGAGTTCCGAGTGGTCCTCCGACCGGCAAGGATTCGGGGTTAACCGAACTTTCCTGAGGATAGATCACCTGCGGTTAATCCGGGCCTGGCCTACAATAGGGAACTTTATCGAAAGGTAACCCATGACCTTGTACGGGAGGTTCTCACAGCGATTGCCGGACAATCTGAGATCATTCGTCGTAGCCGTCCTCCTCTGCGCAGCTTTCGCCCGCTGTTCTCAAGCTCAAGAGCATCAACTCTCCCCGGAAAAGCGGAGTCAGATCGAGGCTGCCGTTTCTAAGTTCATGGCTTCGACTCACGTTCCCGGAATCTCGGTAGCGGTCGTCGAGAACGGAGAATACGAGTGGGGCAGCGGCTTTGGCTTGGCCGACGCGGAAAACAACGCGTCTGCCAGTGAACACACTCTCTTCCGCCTCGCGTCTATCTCCAAGTCGCTGACGGCCACAGCCGCGATGCAGCTATGGGAGCGGGGACAACTCGATCTCGACGCGCCTGTCCAGAAATACTGCCCGTCATTTCCGCAGAAGGCGTCGCCGATCACCACGCGCCAGGTGATGGGGCATCTGGGCGGCATTCGCCACTATAAATCCGGTTCGCAGGACGATCTTGAAGTGGGGAACACGAAGCATTTCGAGAATCCGATCCAGGCCGGGCTCGACTTCTTTAAGAACGATGCTTTGGTCTCGGAGCCGGGAAAGCAGTTTCACTACTCGACCCAGGGCTACACG
>PLEA01000620.1 GCA_003136335.1 Acidobacteriaceae bacterium
AGCAACCAGACCGGCCAGGACGAAGGCACGGTCGGCGTCTACGGCAACGTCAGCTTCAGCATGAACGGCGGCCGCGTCGAATACAACAACTGGGAACTCGATGGCGGCGACAACATGGATAACGGCAGCAACGACACGTTAAACGTGTATCCGAGTATTGACGCCATCGCTGAGTTCAAGGTTCTTACTTCCAACTACGGCGCGCAGTATGGCCGCAACGGCTCGGGCACGGTCGAAGTCGAAACCAAGTCCGGAACCAAGGGTTTTCACGGCGACGGTTACGAATTTTACCGCAACAACGATTTTAATTCTCCCGCGTGGTTCCAGGCGGGCGTGGCTCCTGAGTACAAGAAGAGGGATTACGGCTACACCGTCGGCGGGCCCGTTTACATCCCCGGCGTGTACAACAAGGACAAGACAAAGACTTTCTTCTTCTGGTCAGAAGAGTGGCGCAAGGATGTTGTCCCCGGGCAGTCATTCAACCTGCCCGTTCCCAGCATCGCCAACCGTAGTGGCAACTTTAGCGACTTATGCCAGGGCGTTGCGACTCCATTCCAGCGTGTCGATTCGCAAGGCAATCTGCTTCCGAACGCCGACTGTCCTGGAACTCCAGTCCCGGGCCAGCCAGGTTTTTGGAATCCGTATCCTTCCAACCAAGTCCCCTTTAATTCCAGCGACGCTAACGTGGCGGCGTTGCTGACCATGATCCCAGCTCCAACCAACGCGCCCTGTACCTCCGGCACGGCAGGCACGCAATGTCTCTTTAATGCCTCACCGGTGCAAGGAACTAACTGGCGCGAAGAGTTGGTGCGCGTGGATCACAATTTCAGCGACAAGATTCGGGCGACGTTCCGTTACATCCACGATTCCTGGCAGACTACAACTGCCATTCCGTTGTGGACGAACGCCGGAGCCTTCCCCACGATCCAGACCGCATTCAAGGGCCCTGGCGTGGGTCTGGTTTTCCGTCTCACGGCCACAGCGACTCCGACGCTCCTGAACGAGTTCGTGTTTAGCTATACGGCAGATCACATCATTCTCAACGATCTGGGTGCTTGGCAGCGTCCCTCGAACTCGACAATCGGCGACCTCTTTGGAGGCAACGGTCACGGTGTCTTGCCCGGAATCAACCTCTCCGATCCCTACGGCGCTTATGGTGGCTTCGGCGAGGATCCGGGCTATATCCCCAACGGCATCTACAACTCCAACCCCACCTATACCTTCCGCGACAACGTAACCAAAATCGTAGGTCGGCACAATCTGCAGTTTGGTGCCTATATCGCCGCCGCACAGAAGAACGAGTTCGGCGGTGAACTAGCCTCGGGATCATACCCCGGTTACATTACCTACGATCCATCCGTAGACAATGCGACGACCGGAAATCCTGTTGCCGATCTGTTGCTGGGAAATATCTACAGTTTCGGGCAGCAGGATCATCTCCTCAAGTACTACAACCGTTACAAACTTGTCGAGCCTTACTTCCAGGATGACTGGCGCATTACCGACCGCGTCACCTTGAACCTGGGCTTACGCGTCAGCGGATTTGAAACTTATCGCGAGAAGCAGTTGCAGGCGTTCAATTTCGATCCCGCTCGTTACGTCCGGGGCCAAACTTCGATTAACGCCGACGGGAGTGTCAAGGATCTTACGGTAAACGGCGGGCCTATGTCCGTTACCAATCTGCCTAATGGCGTGGTCCAGTGCGGAGTAACTCCAGGCGTTCCCGTGGGCTGCATGAAGGCACACTTGTTCAATCCCGCGCCTCGCGTCGGTTTTGCCTGGGATCCGTCGGGCAACGGCAAGTGGGCCATCCGCGGGGGTTATGGCATCTTCTTCGAGCACACTAACGGCAACGAAGCCAACACCGAATCTCTCGAGAACTCGCCGCCCCTGGCAATCACGGTCCAGCAGCTCCAGATTGTCGGATACCCTAACATTGGACAGAACCTGACGGCGGGGGCTCAGCTCCCCCTGGGCGTGGTTTCCATCCCCGACAACGTGAATTGGCCGTACATGCAGCAGTGGCACCTTGATATTCAACATGACGTGGCCCGAAACACAATTGCGACTATTTCATACGTGGGCAGCAAGGGCACGCATCTGACTCGTCAGAGCGACCTCAACCAACTCCTGCCGGTTCCAGCAAGCCAAAATCCCTATCTGGTGAACCACGAGACCATAGGCCCCAACGATTGCGCCAACGGAAAGACCGGCATGGGAGTCCCGATCACCGGGCAAGCGCTAACTAATGTGTGTGTCTCTAACGGAGTGGATAGTCCTGTACCGCTCCGGCCCTATCTCGGATACGCAACAATCAATCATCTCCAGTTGGCAGCCTCTTCCAACTACAACGCTCTGCAAGCTTCTTTGCGGCGGAGCGTAGGCCAACTCACACTCGGCACTGCCTATACCTGGAGCCACTCGATTGACGACTCTTCGGACCGCAGCGACGGTACACTGGTGAACGCCTATGATTTCGCCGCCAATCGCGCCAGTTCCACCTTCGATCAGCGGCACATTTTCAACTTTAGCTACGTCTGGGATTTACCGTTCTTCCGAGGTGCGGGCGCCCGCCATGTATTCCTGGGGGGATGGCAATTCTCGGGAATCGCAGCCATCTCAACGGGGACCCCATTTAGCGTGCTCAACCCGACCGACAGCGCCGGCGTTGCTGCCGGTGTGGGCACAGGTTCACGGGTTGACATCGTTGGCAACCCGAAAACTGGCTTCTCCCGCGTTGCGAATACCGGCGTCGGCCCCCTCTGGTATAACCCTGCCGCGTTTGCAACGCCTGTGGGCTTGACCTTCGGCGATTCCGGACGCAACGTGCTACGCAATCCGCGCCGCACCAACTTCGACATGGCTCTGTTTAAAAGCTTCCCGATCAAGGAGAGCTTGAGATTCGAATTTCGTGGCGAAGCTTTCAATGTGTTCAATCACACGGAGTGGAACGGTTTTGCGAGCACTACCCTCAACGCCAGCAACTTCCTCTATATCAACAGCGTGCATAATGCCCGAATCCTGCAGATAGCGGCGAAGTTCATCTTCTAGACTTGGGTCAAACACAAACAAAATCCCGGCCTCAGGAATGACGCCGGGTTTTTTTCTGAGAACTGAGAGCTGAGAGCTGGGAACAGCCTCACCCCACGTGCACCGTCTGCCTCACCCCCACCGCCTCCAGCGCCCGCCCCAAATCCTCAATCAGATCCTCCGCGCTCTCGATTCCCACCGAGAGTCGCACCATCTGCCCGGTCACGCCCATCTTCTCGCGCTGCTCGGCAGAGATCATGGCGTGCGAGGTCAACACCGGGATTGACACTAGCGACTCCACTCCTCCCAGGCTCGTCGCCAGCGTGAACAGCCGCATCGCCTCGCTCACCCGGCGCGCGTCCTCGCCCGTACCGTCGACTTCAAACGTCACCATGCCGCCGCCGCCGCTCATCTGCTCGCGCGCAATAGCATGCTGCGGATGGCTCTTCAGAAACGGATAATGCACGCGCCGCACTTTCGCGTGTTGCTCCAGGAATTCGGCGACGCGCTGCGCGTTCTCGTTCTGCCGCGCCACCCGCACCGCCAGCGTCTTCAGTCCCCGGATCAGCAGCCACGAGGCGTGCGGGTCCATGCAATTGCCCAGCGTCGTGCGCGTATCGTGGATCTGCTCCATCAACTCGCGCCGTCCGGCCACTACGCCACAAGTTAAATCCGCGTGCCCACTTAAGTACTTCGTGCCAGAGTGCATCGTCAGGTCGATGCCATACTCCGCCGGATGCTGGTTGATGGGCGTGCCGAAGGTGCTGTCGATCATGCTGATCAGCTTGTGCTGCCGGGCCAGCGCCGCAGCCTTCTTCAGGTCGACCACGCGCAATGCCGGATTGGTCGGCGACTCCAGATACAGCATTCTCGTATTCGGCCGGATCGCCCGCGCGTGCTGCTCATAGTCGTGGGTATCGACGAACGTCGTCTCAATGCCCAGCCGCGGCAGCCACTGCGAGAAAAACTTCGTCACCCCGCCATAGATGTCGCGCTGCGCGACAATGTGATCGCCTGCCTTCAGCAACGCCAATATCGTGGTGGTGATCGCTCCCATGCCGGAAGCGAAGGTGCGCGCCGCCTCCACGCCCTCGATCGCGGCCACGGCCTGCTCGGCCACCGTGTTCGTCGGATTCCCCCAGCGCGTGTAGTAGCGGTCGGTTGTGGTGACGCGCTGCTGCTCGTCGTTGTCGGTGACTTCGAACGTGGACGTTTGATAGATGGGCGTGCCGACCGGACCATTTTTCTTTTCCAGGTCGGCCGCGCCGTGGACAGCTGCGGTTTCAGGGCGACGAGTCTGCCGTTTCATGGGTGCCTCACTTCCTCCAGAGTACTTGCGCCGATTCGACTGGGGCAAGCGAAAGCGCGCCGCGATAGTAAAGCAGTTTCGATCCTGGACACTCCTTATGAAGGCGTCATCCCGAAACCGGCGCAGTTCAGCCGGTTGAGGGATCTCGCGTGGAACCCATGTGCTGCCGGTCGGCGCGCGAGATCCTTCGCTCCGCCTGAAAAACGGCTCCACTCAGGATGACGCCAGTCGAAAGGGAGGCTGTCGAAACTCAAACTGCCCCACGACCCGCGACGCGCACCATTTATAATCCCTCATTCGCACTCTATGGACTTGGGTCTGAAAAATCGTGTCGCCCTGGTGGCCGCGTCCAGTCAGGGACTCGGACTCGCCACTGCGGAAGCCTTCGCCGCCGAGGGTTGCCGCATCGCGATGTGCGCGCGCAACCAGCAGACTCTCGGGGCCGCAGCAGAAAAAATCAGAAAGCAGCACAATGTGGAAGTCTTCGCAGAGGCCTTTGATGTTGCCGACTCAGCCGCCGTCAGCCGATTCGTCGCCGCTGTCGCCAGCAAATTCGGCAGCGTCGACATTTGCGTGACTAACGCCGGTGGCCCGCCTGCCAAAGGATTTCTCGCGACCACTCTCGACGACTGGCAGCGCGCTCTCGAGTTGAATTTCCTGAGCACGGTTTATTTTGCTCGCGAAGTGATCCCCCACATGCAGCGCAACCACTGGGGCCGAATCATTACCATCACGTCAATCACCACTAAGCAGCCAGTGGCCGACCTTGTGCTTTCGAACGCCGTCCGGGCCGCGGTAGTCGGATTAGTAAAGAGCCTAGCCAACGAGTTTGGCAAAGACGGAATTCTAGTGAATAACGTCGGCCCCGGTTTTACCGCCACCGACCGTCTAAAAGAGTTGGCCAAAGCCCGCTCGTCCGCCTCCGGAAAAAGCGAACAGGAAATTTTCGACGCCTGGGCCGCCGACGCTCCGCTCAAGCGCCTGGGCGAGCCGCGCGAACTGGCCGAAACCGTCGTCTGGCTGGCGTCCGAGCGCGCATCCTACGTGACGGGCCAGACCGTCCTGGTCGACGGCGGCATGTATAAGGGATTGTGAGCATCGTCGCGGTTTCAGTCGTGCCACTAGAGCGGAAATTGCGGTGCGGCTTTAGTCGCTGAGGTTTGCTAAAGCCCTCAACTAGAAAGACCGGAAGATCCATGCGATCGATTGCTTCTCGAATGTCCGTCATGAGCGGGGAAGGCGCGCTCTCCGTCTTCGCCCGAGCCAAAGAACTGGAAGCGCAGGGCCGCTCCATCATCCACCTGGAACTCGGCGAGCCCGACTTCCATCCCGGCCAGTCGGTGATCGACTCTGCCGCCAAAGCGTTGGCTGATGGTAAAGACCGTTACTGCGCCGTCGCCGGAGTCCCCGCCCTGCGTGAAGAAATCGCTGCTTACCTGGCGCGCACGCGCAACATAACGGTTTCACCGGCCAACACCGTGCTCGCGCCCGGCTGCAAGATTGCACTCTTCCTTGCGATGATGGCCCTGCTCGAACCCGGCGACGAGGTCCTCTATCCCGATCCCGGCTTCCCCGGTTATCCCTCGATCACGCTCGGCCTGGGCGCGGTTCCGGTGCCTTTCACACTCTCGCCTCGTAATCATTTTCAGCCGGACCCGGCGGAGGTTGCGTCCAAGATCACACCGCGTACGCGTATGCTGCTCACGAATTCTCCCGGCAATCCCACCGGAACGGTCTACACAGACGCGGTGCAGCGCGCTTTGGCCAAACTCGCCGTCAAGCATGATCTGTGGGTGCTCTCTGACGAAATCTACGCGCGCATTCTCTACGCCGGCGAATATCTTTCCATGCTGCGCTATCCCGGCATGGCGGAGCGCACGCTGATCATCGACGGTTTCTCCAAGAGCTTCGCCATGACCGGATGGCGTCTGGGATACGCTGTCGCTCCGCCCGAGGTCGTCCCCGCGCTGCTGATGTTGGCGGTGAACACCTACACCTGTGTCGCCGAGTTCACGCAGTATGCCGCCATTGATGCCCTCCGCGATCGCGAGGGCAACACAGCGCACATGGTCAGCGAATTTACCCGCCGCCGCGAACAATTCGTCCGCGATCTGAATCGCGTGCCCGGTTTCCGCTGCCATCCTCCCGAAGGCGCGTTCTACGCGTGGGTCGACATCACCGGTACCGGCATGAGCGCCGAGGATCTGTGCCGCATTCTGCTGGAAGACGCCGGCGTCGCCGCCATTCCCGGCGCGGCTTTCGGGCCGACCGGCAAAGATTTCATCCGTTTCTCTTTCGCCTCCTCAATGGCGACGCTGCACGAGGCGGTGGAGCGCATCGTGAAAGTGTCGACGGCCTGGCAGGGAACAGCAGCCGTGCGGTGAAGCACGGCCGCCGATGTTGATACCTGTTTTGAAAGGGCGCGGCTTCAAGCCGCGCCGTAACGTCAACAAAATCGACCGCGGCTTCAGCCGCAGCGCGATATTAGAGTTGGAAGAGCTCTGAGGAACGTTCATGAGACTTGCACTTCAAGGATTCCTTCTTTGTGCCGTCACCACCAATGCGGCCCTCGCGTCTGCCCAAGCCCGTCCCTTCCCCGGTCCCGATGTCCAGCAAATCTACCAACGCCTACTCCCCCAAATTGAAAAAATTCCCGCCTTCGATCACCACGCGCATCCCGGCTACGCCGACGCCCCCGATGTCGACGCCATGGCCGCTCCTCCCAATGCCAGCGAAGCCCTGCGCACACGCGACGACAATCCCGAACTCGCCGCCGCCGCCAAGGCCTTGTTCGGATATCCCTATACCGATTTTTCTCCCGACCATGCGAAATGGCTGGTCGATAAAAAAGCGGAACTCAAAAAGCAACTCGCCGGCACCGCTTATTTCAATTCGATTCTCGACAAGCTCAACACCGAGAGTTCCGTGGCCAACCGCGCCATGATGCCCGATTACCTCGATCCCAAGCGTTTCCCCTGGGTCTTTTTTGCCGACTCTTTCATGTGGCCGTTCAACAATGAGCGTGAGACCGCCCGCAATCCCGACGAAGGCGTCTACATTCCGCTGCAGGAAAAAATGCTGCACCGCTGGATGCAGCAGGAAAATGTCGGCAAACTTCCAGCCACGTTCGCCGACTATCTGACTTTCATCTCCCGCGTGCTCGAAGACAATTCGAAACGCGGCGGCATTGCCATGAAGTTTGAGGTCGCTTATTTCCGGCCGACGACCTTCGGCGATCCCACGCGTGCCCAGGCCGAAGAAATCTATCAACACTCCATCAGCGGCGGAGTTCCCGACGAAAAGGACTACCGCATGTTCCAGGATTTCATCTTTCGTTATCTCGTCCAGGAAGGCGGACGCCTGCATTTGCCGGTGCATATTCACACCGCGATCGGCATTGGAGACTATTTCAACCTGTCGCAGAGCAACATCATGAACCTCGAAAGTGTGTTGCGCGATCCGCGTTATGCATCCACGACTTTCGTCATGATTCACGGTGGCTATCCGCTGGAGCGCGAAGCCGTCTGGCTCGCCGCCATGAAGAACGTCTACCTCGATTCTTCNNTGGAAACTTTTCCCGACAAGATCACTTTCGGCACCGACTGTTTCCCTTACAATCAAGTGCTGGGGGCGGAAGAGAGCTACTGGCTGGGCGTGCAATCGTCGCGCACCGCTCTGGCCGCCGCTCTGGCCGAGATGGTTTCGGAAAACGAAATTACCGAAGCCCGGGCTCTGGAATTAGCCCACGCGTACCTGCACGATACAGCGGTGAAGTTATACAACGGACGAGTACATTGAGTTCGAGAGGTCCGATGGGCGAAGACGAAAGCATCATGCTAGAACGCTCCAGCCGCGAAGCGGCGAAAGAACGCAGCCCACGGCGTAAGCCGTGGGACGGCGATGGATGGTAGAACAAGCCCCAGCGGGGCGAAAGAGACAAACCAGCAGGCAACCACTATGGTGAAAAAGAAGCTGAAGACCAGACCGAAGACGAAAACGTCCTCCCGTACCAAGGCAGAAACCGCAGCCTCCCACACCCGCGCCAAACGCGCCGTCACCAAACACTCTGCGGGCACCGCCACGCTGCAATACGTCCCGTGGCACACGATTCCGCTTGAAGAGCTCAACCCGCTGCTGCAGCGGCAATTCGTCGTCGGCCAGGAAATCATGGTGGCACGCGTGCTGCTGAAAAAGGGCTGCATCGTCCCCGAGCACAGCCACCACAACGAGCAACTGACCTACATCCTCGACGGCGCGCTCAAGTTCTGGATTGACGGCAAAGAAATCGTGGTCCACGCCGGCGAGGTCCTCTGCATCCCGGCGCACATGCCGCACAAGGCCGAGGCGATGGAAGACACCGTCGACCTGGACGTTTTCAATCCTCCCCGCGCGGATTGGATCAACAAGACCGACCAATATCTCCGGGAGAAATAAATCCGGACCATGCCTCCTCTCACCACTCCTGCGCCGGGCGTCCGTAAAATGGCCTTCCGCTGCATCGCATGCGGCGATCTGAGCGACAGCGCCAGTCAGAATTTCCGCTGTCTACATTGCGGCGATCTGCTCGAAATCACCTATCCTCGGTGGAAAGAAGCCGGTCCCGAGGCGGCGAAATTGAAATCGACGTGGCGTAACCGCCGGCTCTCATCGAGCGCCATCGATCTAAGCGGCGTCTGGCGTTTCCGCGATCTTCTTCCCGCGCTTGGGAGCGACGACCAAGCCATCACCCTGCGCGAAGGCAACACTCCACTGTACGAACTTCCGCAGTGCGCCCGCATCACGGGCGTGCCGCGCCTGTTCGCGAAACATCAGGGACTGAATCCCACGGGCTCGTTCAAAGACGCGGGCATGACCGTCGCCGCAACCTTCGCGCGTCTGGCCGGATTTCGCTGGGTCGCCTGCGCTTCCACCGGCAACACCTCCGCGTCCATGGCCGCCTACGCCGCTCGCGGAGGCATGCGTAGCCTTGTGCTCGTTCCTGAAGGCAAGATTTCCTGGAGCAAACT
>PLEA01000622.1 GCA_003136335.1 Acidobacteriaceae bacterium
TCTGGGCCCGCGACATGGGCGACATCCAGAACCAGGAATTACTACACTACTTCCACGACCGCCATGTCTGGTTGCTCAACGGGGACCAAGCCCCGCCCCGGCTGGAACCTTTCGCCTCCGCGCTGCCGCCCAACTGACTCCGTGATCCGCAGCTGCACCGTTTATCATGGCAGATCCGTGGCAAACCAACTCAAGCCGGCAAACTGGCTTACCTCCAAGCGTCTGCGCGCCCACGGCGTCATCGTGGCCCTGTGCTTGTGGGGCCTATACGGCTGGAACCTCACCACTCCAGGCCTGCGCGACCGCAGCGGAAACTTCAAAGGAACCGACTTTTTGCATTTCTACACGCTGGGATTACTCGCGGCCGCTCACCGTGGCGCCGATCTGTACGACATGAATTCCCAGGCGGCGCTGGCCGCTCAGCGTGTGCCGGAAGCGGCTGGCATCCGATACTTGCCTCTGTATCCTCCACAGGTTTCTATCTTCTTCGCGCCGCTGGCTCATCTGTCGTACGGCTGGGCGCTGCTTTTGTGGTGGGGATGCAGCCTCGTGGTCTATAGCATCTGCTGCTACAGCGTCTGGCGCGCATGCCCGAACCTGCGAGATCATGGGGGAACCGTGGTTCTTCTCGCAGCGGCGTTCCCCGCGTTCTTTCACCTTATAGCATGGGGCCAGACCTCTGCCGCTGCGCTGGCCTGCTTTACGCTGATGTTTTTTCTCTTGCGCGCCAGGCGGGAACTCCTTGCAGGCGTGGTCCTCGGCTGTCTGATTTTCAAGCCGCAGTTAGGCCTGGCCGCAGCCATCCTGTTCCTATCGATCGCCGCCTGGAAAACTCTGTTAGCTGCGGCGCTTTCAGCCGCAGCACAGCTCTCCCTGGGAGTTCTCTATTACGGAATCGAACCGCTGCGTCAGTGGATGCGCTTGCTGTGGAACGTGGGCGCGGTGTTGCCATTGCTCGAGCCCAAGCCCTATCAAACCCACTCCCTGCGCACGTTCTGGTCTATGCTCTTACCTTGGGCTGGACTTTCCCTCGGCTTTTACCTCTTGAGCGCAGCCCTCGTGCTCGGACTGACGATCGCATGTTGGAAGCGCAGTCAAGACGGGCCGCTACCTCTTCGGTATTCAGCGTTGCTTTTGGCGAGCGTGCTCGTGGCGCCGCACCTTACGGTTTACGATTTAGTGATTTTGGTACCCGCATTTCTCCTGCTGGCCGACTGGCTCGTGGGTCAGCCGCTCACGGCCTCGACTCGGCGTTTGGGAACTCTTCTTTACCTGGTCTACATGCTCCCACTGATCGGACCTTTTGCTCGATGGACGCACGTCCAACTTTCGGTGATTGCGATGGCGACCACCGTGTATTTGATCTGGCAGATCTGCCGCCAAGGCACCTGTCGCTGGGATAACGAGCACGGATACAGCAACGATCATGGGAGCCTCGTAAAAGACTAAGACGGGGGGCAAGGCTATCCTTATTTATTCCCGAACAGAAATGCCAGCGCCTCAGGAAACCGCCGCGCCCAAGCCGACTCATGATGGGAAGCGCCATCGTCGACCACGAACCGAAGACGCTTCTCGTCCAAACCCGCGCGACTCAGGATGGCAGCCAGTTCTCTCACGTCGTCGACCATGCTCTGATCTTGATCTTTCCGCCCGGCTTCGGCAGTGCCGGTGGCCAAAAAAACCCGTTGCGGCCAACGCTTGATTTCGCGGCTCTCCCAAATAATCTGCCGGTTCGACGCCCACAACGATGGACTTTCCAGGAGAAGTCGCCCAATCACATCCGGTCGCACCGTTGCGGTGTAAAGCGCAATCAGCGCCCCCAAAGAAGACCCTCCCAGCCCGGTGTTCTCCGCTCCAGCGGCGACGCGATAATTTCGACCCACGAAGGGCATGACTTCCTTGATCAGAAACTTGGGATAGCGACTGCCCTGCACCCGCAACATCATCGGGTGCAGCGAGCGGTGCGGCATGTACTCGCGATGCCGTTCTTTGCTGTCGTTGTCCACGCCAACGATAATCATGGGTGGAACCACGCCTTCGCGGATCAACCGATCGCTGGTCTCATCCACATGCCATTCGACTCCCGTAAAGGAGGTCGCAGCTTCGAATAAGTTCTGACCATCATTCAGGTAGAGCACCGGGTAATGCCGGCCTGCATTCGTCGGATCGTCGTATCCGGGAGGCAACCATACGCGCAGGTATCGTGTGTTCCGAAAAATACGGCTGGAGAATTCGTGCAGGCGTAAATCTCCGGTCGCCGCTTGCACGCGGATCACGCCGGGAGCAGTGCCGGGAGGAATGCTTTCAGTTTGCTGGATTTCGTCCATCAGGAAGAGTGCACTATCAGAATACAACGGCGGTCGCGCATTACGCTCTTGCGCTTCTTAGTTTTACTGCAATTGCAAGAAAACTGATCAGCGAAATGAGTATCAACGAGCTCAGGCACAAAATGCACCAGGTCATGAGCTCGTAAGCTTCGATATACGTGAGGCAGAGAGCGAAAGCGAATCCTGCCAAAGCCGCTCCCAACAGGCGGTTTGGCGTCTCCGCACGCGACCGCCAGAATGTAGCCAGCACAAACAACGCTGCGTACCCGGCAACTCCAATCGCCGCAACCGGAATTCCCACCAGAGTCGAATACTCGCTGCGGTTCACGATGTCGCAACTGAACTTCTGGCTGAAATCGCAGTACGCGGTTGCCGACTTCGCATAATGGCGCTCCAGCGAAACCGACGACACGATCACACCCGCCAGAGACAGAACTGCGATGAATCCAAACAGAAGTCGGCTGGCGCCTCGCGTCACGGATGCTTCCGGAGTTGGCACGGAATCCGTCACGGTAAGCTGCATCCGGTCTTGTCGCTCAAAGCTTCCAAAGACAACACTCCCTCCTTCGGCGGCTCCATTCCAAACTGCCAACTGGGAAACAATTTGACTCCCGCCATCTTGCATTGAGGCGCCACTTCCGATGAGCCCTTGATCGCGCACTCCACGTAAGGCACGTAGTGAAACGCCGCGCCAAACATCTCTTTCTGATCGAGGCAGTGCGGACACCAGTAGAGGCCGTACATCTTGGCCTGCTTTCCAGCAAGGCATTGCGCGAAAGAATCGTACTTGTGATTTCTATAATGCCGGCCCGCGATGAACGCGCCTAGGAGTAGGACAAGGATGACGCCATAAATGAGGAAGTTCTTCGCTTTACTGTCAGACGAGCCACCGACATCGTGCCCCTGTTGCCGTTTTCGCCGTTCTTCAGACATGACTCATCCTTATATCACGGCGCCTTTGTATGGCGACGATCAGGTTACGACGTTGAGCGCCCCCGGAAGCACATCCAGTTCCTCGCAATGCAGCGTCTGCACTTCCCCATCGACCATCACGGCCGCCGGACCCTCCAGTTTGAACTCGACACGCCGCACCGCCTTGCGCTCGGCCAGCGGATGCTCGATGTGCGTGCCGTCATAAAGGCCCGGCAAATTGCGAATCAATCCGAATCGCCCAATCGGCCCCCAGCGAACGTATTCCACCAGGCCGTCGTCGATCTCGGCTTGGGGAGCAATCATCATCGTCCCGCCGGTGAACTTGCTGTTGTTGAATGTGAGGAAAAGACAGCGGTTGGTGTCAAATTCAATAGTGGAATCCAGACGCAACGGAAATGCGCGACGCTTCAGACGCATCAAGCTTGCGAGAACCGCGAGAATGTAGCCGGCTTCGCCGAGGCTTTTGAATCGGCGGTTAGCGAGCGCGGTGACGTCCGCCGTAAATCCCACGCTTAATAAATTTATGTAATAGAGCACGCCCGCGGCATGGGTGAGCTTCAGAACATCGCACCGTCTGCGCTTTCCGGCGAGCAAAGCTTCGGTGGCGTGCTGCAATCCATTCCTACTGAAATCGCGCAGAAAAGAATTTCCAGTGCCCAGCGGCAGAAATCCCAGCGCGACTCGATCGCTGTGATGCAACGCTTCCGGGAAAAGTCCGTTCACGATTTCAAAACCGGTGCCGTCGCCACCGACGGAAATAAAATTTCGGTATCCCTTCGCGTACCCATCGCGCGCCAGATGTGAAGCGTCGCCCGGTCCGGAAGTGTTCACCGCGTCCACCTTGATTCCGGATGCGCGCAACTTTTCCAGCGCGGCCGCAGCCAGCTTTCCTGCGCGGCCTCCCCCTGCAGCTCGATTCACGATTGCGAGCATTTCTTTTTTCATAGCGAAACCAGTGCGGCAGTGCGATCGAGCGTAGTGCGAATCTGTTGCGCCAGATCAATGCGCTTTATTTTCATGGACGCGGTGCGCGGAAAATCTTGGTCCCACACTACGTAGCCGCTGATGCGCTTATAGTTCAGAAGCTTTTGGTTGCGCACCGAGATTTCAGCACGTAAAGCATCGTCTGCGGAATGATTTTGTTCCGGGTGCAGGACGATGAGCAATTCTTCTCCGACCATGGTTCGCTCCGGCCAAACGTAATTGGCAGCGAATATGCAAAATTCTTTTACGGGCAAGCCCTCGAAAGCGTTTTCTATATCCTCAGGATAAATATTTTTACCTTCGGCGGTGACAATCATATTTTTCTTGCGGCCAAGCAATCTCAGGTGTCCGGTGTCGATGATTCGGCCGAGATCGCCGGTTTGCAGCCATCCGTCCACTATAGTTTCGGCGGTCAATTCGGGATCGTCCAGATATTGCGACATCACGGTTTTGCTGCGCACGGTTACTTCACCAATTCCGTCCGCGCCGGCATTTACAATCCGAACTTCCATGCCGGGTAGGGGCCTTCCAACTGTATCGGGATGAAATGGACGGAAATCATTCAGCGTTATGGCGGTGCCTGCTTCAGTGAGTCCGTACCCGCAAGTTACAGGAATTCCGAGATCGTAGAAAAACTGGAGCGTCGACGGCTCCGTGAAAGCGCCACCGACAATGAGAGCGCGCAATTCTCCACCAAATGCTTTGTGTACCTGAGGCAAAAGCCGGCGGCTAAGTTGGACATGCGGACGTCGCCGCGTCAGCATTTTATTGATCCCGATCAAGCGGTCCAGCATCCATTTTTTAGCGGGCTTCAGTTCATCGAACTTTGCGCGTAGCCCGCGCTCGAGATTCTTGAGTACCATCGGCACCAGGCTTACATAGGTGATGCGATAGCGGACAAATGCATCGCGGACAAATTCCGGACGCAGAGTTCGCAGGTGGACCACGCAAGCGCCACAGACAAAGGGACCGATAAATCCCACCATGAAGTCAATGGCATGATTCGTAGGCAAGATGCTTAGATAGCGGACGCCAGGCCAAAACGGATACCACGCGGTTAGCGCGGCGCATTGCTCTAAGTAACTATCGTGGGTGAGCACGCATCCTTTGGGTCGCCCGCCGGTGCCGGACGAATAGACGACGCAGGCCGTATCCTCGCGTTTTCGCGGCACCAATTGAGGCTCGCCTTTTCTGCGAAATTCCTCCCAGCGGTATGCGCCCCGTAGATCCGCGCCTGGCGGCGCTTCCGTTACGAGTACGATCTCCACCGTAAGCTTTTCGAATTCCGGAGATTGTGTAATGGCCCGCCATAAGTAGTAT